>JBDTXY010000058.1:0-11305 GCA_040005945.1 Acidobacteriota bacterium | reverse complement strand
CGAAGGCGTCCAGCGCCTCCTGGGCTTCCTTGGAGAGCTCGTGCTTGTTGACCGGGAATTTCGCGGTGTCATCGGAGAGAACCAGCGAGAAGACGAACTTGCCTTCGGCCAGCTTTCCGGCCTGCTGCGCCCGCTCCAAGGCCTGGCGCGTGGCGTTGTCGAGCTCGGCTAGCTTCGTGTCGTGCTGCTTGACCCTGGTCTGCGTGGCCTCGACCTGCGACTCGACGTCATTGATACGCTTCTCACTCACCGCGCTGCTTTTGGCGATCTCCTCGGTCACGAATGGCTTGGATGCACATCCCGTGATCCCGCAGATCCCCAGAAAAAGCGCTCCGCTGGAAACGACGGATACCCAACGTCCCTTGCCCATCACCACCTCCTGTTAACGGTTACGATCCACCCGGGGCGGTACCCCGGTAGCCCCGACGCGTCCGGACGACCCAGGAACCGGGTTTGGCCACGGACACAAATACAACTCGATATTTTATATCGCCTTTGCCCGATGGGGCAAACCCCAGCAAATACTGCTGACGCGCCTCGCTGAAGATCTGCGCAGCCAAGGGCCTCAAATCCTCGTGTCCGGCCACCAAATGCATCTTTCCTCCGCTGGAGCCCGCGAGCAGCTGAAGGGTATCCACCGACAGCTCACGGCGTTCCTGAGAGCTCAACGTATCGAACGATGCATTCTTCATGCCGATCGCGTAGACCGGGACCGAAACGCGTTGAAGAATCTCGGCCATTTGGACCGGCGACAGGTCGCTCGCGTTGTCGACCCCGTCGGTGAAGAGCAGGATCGCGCGCTTGTTGTTGCGGCCCTTGAACATCTTGCCGGGGGTGGCGGCGACCGCATCGAAGAGCGCCGTCTGACCCGATGCCTCGAGGTCCCACAGCGACCGCAGCAGCTTCGTGGGATCCGGCGAGAAGTCCGCGACCATGCGAACTTCGCCTTCGGAGAAGCTCAGGAGGGCGAAATCGTCTCCCGGCTGGCGCCCCCGGATCAGGCTGCGGATGGCGTTCTTGGCGTTCTCGAGCTTGTCGGCCAGACCCATGCTGCCCGACGTATCCACCAGGAACGCGAAGGAGACCGGAGCGCTCTGATCCCGCTCGAACGTGTCGAAATCGACCCGCGAGTCTTCGACCCGGATCACGAAGTCGCTCTTGCTCAGGTTGTCGATGAACTTGCCGGCCTTGTCGGTCACGATCACCGGGAGCATCACGTACTCGGCGCCGGTGCTTTCCGAGAAGGTCGGAGTTTCGGGCTCCTGACTCTGGGTCGCGGTCGGGGCCGGAGCCTCGGCGGGAGTCTGGGCCGCGAGGAGGGCGGGCCCGAGAAGGATCAGGAAGGCAAATAGCCGTCTCACCAACAAATTATAAGGCCTCCGGCCGGGTCCCGATTCCCCCGATGCCCGGGGGCGACTCACATACACTGTCCTCACTTGCCGACATCCGCTCCGTCGATCGTCCTCGTGCGGCCCCAGAACGCCTCGAATCTGGGCTCCGCCGCGCGAGTCGTCAAAAACTTCGGCCTCCGGCGGCTGTCGATCGTCGAGCCCGGGGTGTTTCCGGATGAGGATTCGGGCCGCCTCGCGGTCGGCGCCGACGACGTCTTGGCGTCGATCCAGCGCTTCGGGACCCTCGCCGAGGCAGTGGCCGAGTATCCCGTGGTCGTGACGACGTCGTCTCTACGCGGGCGGAGCCGGGCACGCTTTCTGGAGCTCGGAGAGCTTCCGGGCTTCCTCGCGGAGGCGGGAGCCGGGACGCGGGTGGCCTTCGTCTTCGGGCCCGAGCGCAGCGGATTGACCGAGGATGAGCTGGAACGGGCGTCCGCATCCCTGCGCCTCCCGACCGCGCCCGACTTTCCGACGATGAACCTCTCCCACGCGGTGGCCGTCGTGCTGGCAGTGGCCATCGCCTTCGCGCCCGGGGAATCCGGCACGGAGCGGGTCGGGGACGCCTTGGCCTCTGCCGGCGAGGTCGAGGCGGCCGTGGACCACTGGGACCAGGCGCTGGAGGCGATCGACTTCTACGACACGGGCCACCGCGGTCGATCGCTGCGCGACTGGAGACGATTGATCGCGGCCCGGCCGCTCACCCGTCAGGAGGTGGCGATGATGAGGGGAGTGGCGAATAGGATTCTGGTGACTTTGAGGAGAAGGGCTAGGGGCGCGAAAGGCGAGAGCCCGTCATCCTAGGATGAGCGTCCGTCATCCCGAGGCGAGAGCGACGAGGGATCCCGCGCCTGACTGCCGCCGTCCTGCGTCGAGTCCGGGATCCCTCGCTGCGCTCGGGATGATCTGAGCGGCGACTTCGCCGCTCAGATCAGTTCGCCCTCGCTAAAGAAGAACGCGATCTCCTTCGCGGCATTCTCCTTCGAGTCGCTCCCGTGGATGGCGTTGCGTTCGATGTCGGCGCCGAACAGCTTGCGCACGGTGCCGGGCTCGGCCTTGCGCGAGTCGGTGGCACCCATGGTCTTGCGCAGGTGCGCCACCGCATCCGCACGCTCCAGGGCGGCGACGAGGACCGGGCCCTCCGTCATGAACCGGACCAGGGCGTCGTAGAACGGCCGCTCGCGATGCACCGCGTAGAAGGCGCGCGCCTGCTCCGCGGAGAGCCGCAGCTTGCGAAGGGCCAGGAACCGAAACCCCTCCCCTTCCAGATGGGCGAGGATCGCCCCGGCCTTTCCGGCGGACACCGCGTCGGGCTTCAGGATCGTCAGCGTGCGTTCCAAGCTCTGCTCCTTTGGCGTGTTAGAAGTCCCGCACCACGACCGGGAGCCGGTCTTCCGTGTGCACCCCTCCGCGCCCCAGCGCGGCCAGCAACTCCCGGGGTTTCTGCGAGCCGATCAGGACCGTCGATCCGTCGGACCGGGTGACGAGCACTCCCTGGTTGCCGCGCGCGTTCAAGGCCCGCCGCCTCCCGAATCCCCGGATCCCCCATCCGCCGTAGTCCCGCACCGGCCGGTAGGACACGGCCTCGGCGTGCGCGATCTCCGACAGGGGGATCCGCGTCTTGTGAAGGAACCCGAAGCGCACCGTCACCGCGTCCACTTCGACCGTCGTCGTCTGGCGCAGCGTCACGACTCCCAGGAGGATCAGGAACACGACGGGGACCAGGATGTAGAGCCAGGGCGCGAACCCCTGCGTCTCTTCGAACCACGCGGAACCGGTCATTTTCCGAGCACCTCGCGGATCCCGTTCCCGATGTCCGCGGGCGATCTCACGACTCGGATTCCCGCCGCTTCCAGCGCACGCATCTTTTCGGCCGCCGTTCCGTGGCCCCCCGAGATGATCGCCCCGGCGTGCCCCATGCGGCGGCCCGGAGGCGCCGTCTGTCCTGCAATGAACGCGACGACCGGCTTCTTCGAGTTGCCGGCCACCCAGCAGGCGGCCTCCTCTTCGGCCATCCCGCCGATCTCGCCGATCAACACGATCGCCTCCGTCTGCGCGTCGTCGCGGAAGGCCTGGAGACAGTCGATGAAGTTGGTGCCGTTGACCGGATCGCCTCCGATGCCGATGACCGTGGACTGCCCCAGCGACAGGCGGGTCAACTGATCGACCGCTTCGTACGTCAGCGTCCCGGAGCGGGAAATGACGCCCACGGAGCCCGGTTTGTGGATGCGTCCGGGCATGATGCCGATCTTGCAGGCGCCCGGCGTGATGATTCCCGGGCAATTGGGCCCGATCAGGCGCACCGGCCGCCCGGACGCGTTTTGACGATCCAGAAAGGCGCGCGCCCGAAGCATGTCGTTGGTCGGAATTCCCTCGGTGATGCAGGCGATCAGCCGGATTCCGGCGTCGGCCGCCTCGACGATCGCGTCGGCCGCGAAGGGCGGCGGCACGAAGATCATCGACGCGTCCGCGCCCGTCTCCCGAACCGCGTCGGCCACCGTGTGGAAGACCGGGATTCCCTCGTGGGTCGTTCCGCCCTTGCCGGGGGTCACGCCCGCGACGACCTGCGTGCCGTAGTCCCGGCACGCCAGCGCGTGGAAGCTGCCCTCGCGCCCGGTCAAGCCCTGGACCACCAGCCGGGTTTCCTTGCCGACCCAGATGCTCATCGAATCGCCTCGACGACCTTGCGGGCGGCGTCGGTCAGGCCGTCGGCCGGCGTGATCTTGAGCCCGGACTCGCGCAGGATCGCCTTGCCCTGGTCGACGTTGGTCCCCTCCAGCCGCACGACCACGGGAATCGAGAGTCCCATCTCCCGCACGGCCGCGACCACTCCCTTGGCGATGATGTCGCAGCGCATGATGCCGCCGAAAATGTTGATGAGCACGGCGCGGACGTTCTTGTCCGAGAGGATGATCCGAAACGCGTTCTTGACCTGCTCCTCGTTGGCGCCTCCGCCCACGTCAAGGAAATTGGCCGGGGATCCGCCGGCCAACTGCACCAGATCCATCGTGGCCATCGCCAGGCCGGCGCCGTTGACCATGCACCCGACGTTGCCGTCGAGCTTGATGTAGTTGAGCCCGAACCGCGACGCCTCGACCTCGAGGGGGTCCTCCTCGGAGAGGTCCCGCATTTCCTTGGTGTCGGGATGGCGGAACATGGCGTTGTCGTCGAAGCTCATCTTGGCGTCCAGCGCGAGCACGTCGCCCTGCTTGGTGACCATCAGCGGATTGATCTCGGCCAGGCTCGCGTCCGTGTCGACGTACGCCCGGAAAAACGCCTGCATGAGCGCCGTGCCCTTGCGAAAGCTGTCGCCCGAGAGCCCCAGAGCGAACGCGAGCTTGCGCGCCTGGAAGGGATACATGCCGGCGGCGGGGTCGACCGCCTCGCGGAGAATCGCCGAGGGGTCGTGGGCCGCCACTTCTTCGATCTCCATGCCGCCCGACGTGGAGGCCATCACGACCGGCAGGCCCTTGCCCCGGTCGAGCGTGATCCCGAGGTAGAGCTCGCGGGCGATGTCCAGCGCCTCCTCGACCAGGACCTTGTGGACCACTCTCCCGGCGGGGCCGGTCTGGGGCGTGACCAGCGTCATGCCCAGGATTTTTTGGGCCAGGTCGTGCGCCTCCTCCGGGTCCTTGGCCAGCTTGACGCCGCCGGCCTTTCCGCGGCCCCCCGCGTGGATCTGGGCCTTGACGACCACGCGGCCCGAGAGCCGCTTGGCGATCTCGCGGGCCTGGGCGGGGCTGTCGGTGACCTCGCCGCGGGGCACGGCCACGCCGTAGCGGGCGAGGATCGACTTGGCCTGGTATTCGTGGACTTTCATGGCGAAAGAGCCCGGGATTATATGGGAAGCGGCGCGCGAGCCGAGAGACGCTAGACCTTCAGGATGCGGAAGAGCTCCCGCACGGCGTCGGCCGACTTCGCCAGGGCGGCGCCCTCCTCGGCCGTCAGCGTGATCTCCACGATCTGCTCCACGCCCCGCGCGCCCAGCTTCACGGGCACTCCCAGGTAGACGTCCCGGAGCCCGAACTCCCCCTGCAAGTAGGCCGCGCAGGGCAGGATCTTCTTCTTGTCCTTCAACACCGCATCCACCATCTCGACCACCGCCGAGGCCGGCGCGTACCAAGCCGAGGTCTTCAACAAGTTGACGATCTCCGCGCCGCCGTCCCGCGTGCGCTGGACGATCGCGTCGATCCGCTCCTTCGGCATGAGCTCGGGCAGCGGGATCCCGGCGACCGTCGAGAATCGCGGCAGCGGCACCATCGTGTCGCCGTGCCCTCCCAGGACGAAGGCGTGGGTGTTCTCCACCGAGACCCCCAGCGCCTCCGCCATGAAGGCCCGCATGCGCGCCGAGTCCAGCACGCCGGCCATCCCGAAGACGCGCTCGCGCGGCAGCCCGGAGACGCGGCGCGCGACCTCGCACATCGCGTCGAGTGGATTGGAAACGACGATGAGGATCGCGTCGGGCGAGCCGGGCAAGACCTTGCGCACGACGTCCGCGACGATGCCCTCGTTGGTCGCCACCAGATCATCGCGGCTCATCCCGGGCTTGCGCGGAACGCCGGCCGTGATGACGACGACGTCGGATCCGGCCGAGGCGTCGTAGGTGTTGGAGCCGACGATCTTCGCGTCGAACTTCTCGACCGGCGCCGATTCCATCATGTCCAGCGCCTTGCCCTGCGGCACTCCCGCGATGATGTCGATGAGCGCGACGTCGGCAATTTCTTTCTCGACGATCCGCTGCGCCGCGGTCGCCCCGACGTTTCCGGCTCCGACGACGGTGACTTTCTGTTTCATGCGCTCCTCACGTGTCGCGTTCACTCGTCCGGCGTGAAAGGCGCGAATTCTATCCCGGCCGCGCGGCGAACGGTCCGGCCGCCGCTTGGGATTCGCCGCTGCCCCGGCTACAATGGATCGCATGATCCCGGGCTCGCCCGAATACAAGCGCCACCATCTCTGGACCGAGGCCATCGCTCTGGCGCATCAGACCTACGCGCTCGCCGACACGCTGGCGCCGGGCGACGCGGCCGAGGCCCGACGGCTTCGCCGGCTGGCGGTGACGGTCCCGGCGCGTCTGGCCGGGGCCCTGTCGTCCCCGGACTCTCCCGAGCGCGCGGCCGACGTCGCGGAGGCGCGGGCGGCGCTCCAGGAGCTGGCCTCCAGCGCGAGCCGGCTGCCCGCGCTGCCCGAGGGCCTGAGCGATCTTCCCCGCCGCGCGCGGATCCTGGAGGGCTCGGTCGCCATGGAGCTGGGTCTGTCCGAAGACGGATTCGTCTGCTGATGGAAGGCGCCCGCTCGCCCCGCCGGGGCCTGGTCGTCGCGGTCATCGCGATCCCGTTGCTCTTCGTGGCCGCGCTCTGGCTCCCGCGCTGGTGGGATCAGCGGCAATTCCGGGAGGCCCAGGCGATCGCCGGCGTCGGCTCCCAGATGGTCTCGGGATCGATCACCGATTCCCGCAAGAAGATCGACCCCGGAGTCACCGCCGAGAAGGTCGAAGCGGCGATCGGAAAGCCGTCGTTCCGCGTTGGCACGAACGGAAAGGATTCCCGTCACGAAATCTGGACCTACTACTACGCGGACGGCACGATGACCGTGAACTTCACGGACGGATCCGTCGCCCGCGTCACCACGCTGTACGGCACGCCCATGATTCCGAAGACGACCCGGCAGGACTGACGGCGGTTCCGATCGAGAGCCCCAGCGTGCCCGAGCTCCGGGAGCCCTCGATCCGGGTGATCATGATGCCCAAGGACACCAACGCCCACGGCACGATCTTCGGCGGCGTGATCCTCTCCTACATCGACCAGGCCGGCGCGGTCGAAGCCAAGCGCCACGGCGCGGGTTTTCTGGTGACCGTCGCGATGCGCGAGGTCGTGTTTCACGAGCCGGTCAACGTGGGCGACCTGGTCTCCTTCTACACGCAGCTGGTCCGCATCGGTCGAACGTCCATTACGATTGCCGTCGAAGTGATCTCGCAGTCGGGCGAGGGCATCGGCGAGCGGGTCATGGTCACTCGCGCCGAGGTCACGTACGTGAATCTGGACAAGAGCCGAAAGCCCGCGCCGATCGGGAAGTAGCTCTTCCCAAAATGCGAAGGTCCCGATTCCTCGGGACCTTCTGCCGCGCGAGCCGAGCAAGAGCCCGGCAATATCCGCTGACCTGACTCCTATCCTACTCCCAAACTACCATTCCGAATCATCGGACTCGCCCGCAATTTCGGGCTCGTCCGGCTCCGCCTCGAGCTCGTCGCTTTCGGGGACGTCGGCGTCCAGCTCGGCGGCCGAGAGCTCCTCTTCCTTCCAGCCTTCTTCCCCATAGACCTCGCCTTCCGGCGAGAACGCGGAGCGCCGGCGATCGCTCGGGCCGGGCTCAACTCGCGTGGCTGCAGCCCTTTCAGGGGGATACGACTCTCGGGCCGGCAGGCCCCTTCGAGAGGAAGACTTCTTGGAAGCGCCTCTTGCGGGCGCAGCCTTCTGGGTCGGTGGTTTCCCGAGAACGGCTTTCTTGGGAGCGGGCTTCTTCGCGACCTTCCGGCTCGCCGGCTTGCGGTTCCTGGTCGCGGGCTTGCGGGGCCGCGCGGGTTTCCGGGTCGCCTTCCTCGGGCTGCGTTTGGCCTTCGGGACGGCTTTCTTCGCCACCTTCTTCTTTTTCGCCACGATCCATCCCTCCTGTGGCCCGGCTCGCCGGGAGGCCGGATCATACAATTGGGGTCGTTGTCCAGGCGAGACGGTCCAGAAACGCAAGCCCCCGGCCGGAGTCGACGCCGCGATCGCCGCGGCGCAATCGAGCCCCGCATCTCCATCGAGGCCTGCCCGGGGGGCGTCGTGATCCAGATCCGGCCCCTGGTCCAGTCGAGAGGCTGGCGGTTCCGGATGGCCGTGGTCGGGCTGGCGGTGGCCGGCGCGGCGCTCTTGGGATCGGTGAGGATCGGACAGGCCTGGGAGGCGGGGCTCAAGCGATGGGATTTCGGAGACTTCCCCCTTCCGCTGCTGATCTTCCTGACCCTCGCCGTCCTCATCTGCGCCCCTCTGGCTCTTCTGGGGCTGGCCGCGCTGGCGTTTGCCGAGGAGCGCATCGACGTGGCGCCCGATGAGGTCACGGTCCGCACGACGGCGTTCGAGAAGACCCGCACGCAGACGATTCTTCTTCGGGACCTGGAGTGCTGGCGCGAGACGTATCTTCCTCTGCCGCCCTGGTGGACCTGGGCCGTCGAGCGGCTGGCCGCCCGCGGCGGCGGCCGTCTTCACGCCGTGGCGGGGGCCGCGGGGCCGAAAGAAAAGCGAACGATCGGGGAGGCGCTGGCGCGGGCGACCGGGAAGGCGTTGGTGTCGGACTTCGGACGGATCATCGTTCCCGAGGCCTCGGATCCCTTCTCGGCGACCTGCTAGTATCTGTACGGATTCATGACAACGGCTACCTCAGAGCACCACCTCTCCACCACCCTCCTGTCGGACTACCCCCTTCCGGACGAGGTTCGCTTGGGCCTGGCCAACGCCGGGTTCGTCTACGCGACTCCCATCCAGGCCAAGGCCCTCCCGATCACGCTCGCCGGCGCCGACATTGCGGGCCAGGCCCAGACCGGGACCGGCAAGACGGCGGCGTTCCTGATCACGATCTTCACCCGGCTGCTGGGCAAGCCGCGCAGCGCTGCCGCCCGGGGCCCTCGCGCGCTCGTGGTCGCGCCCACGCGCGAGCTCGTGGCGCAGATCCGGGCCGACGCGGAAACGCTGGGAAGCCACACCGGCTTGACGACCCTGGCGGTCTTCGGCGGGATGGACTATCGGCTCCAACGCGACGCCGTCAAGAAGATCCCGGACCTGCTCGTCGGAACTCCCGGGAGACTTCTCGATTACGAGGGGCAGGGCGTCGTCACGTTTCGGGACGTCGAGATCCTGGTCATCGACGAAGCCGACCGGATGTTCGACATGGGCTTCATTCGCGATCTGCGGCGGATCCTGCGCCGGTGCCCTCCGTATCATCGCCGCCAGACGATGCTGTTTTCGGCGACGCTCTCCGTCCGGGTGATGGAGCTGGCCTACGAGCACATGAACAACGCCGAAAAAGTCGAGATCGAGCCGGAACGCGTGGGCGCGCACGGGATCACCGAAGTGCTCTACCACGTGTCGTCCACCGAGAAGTTCCGCCTCCTGCTGGGACTGCTCGAGCGGGAAGGCGGCAGCCGCGTCCTGATCTTCGTGAACCGGCGCACGACCGCCGCCGAGCTGGTCCGCGGACTCTCCTCCAACGGCTATCCCACGCGCGCGCTCGCGGGCAACGTCCCCCAGGAGCGGCGCCTCCGGATGCTGCAGGAATTCAAGGATGGCAAGCTCGCCGTCTTGGTCGCGACCGACGTCGCGTCCCGGGGGCTCCACATCGAGGGCGTCTCCCACGTCATCAACTACGACTTGCCGCAGGACTCGGAGGACTACGTGCACCGCATCGGACGGACGGGGCGAGCCGGAGCGCTGGGCACGGCCGTCTCCTTCGCGTGCGACGACTACGTCTTCGGGCTCGATGCCATCGAGGAGCGGGTCGGGCGCAAGATCCCGGTCGAGTGGCCTCCGGAGAGCCTCTTCCGATCCGGCAAGGTTTCTCAGGCGCCGCGGCACTCCACGGGTTTCCGCTCGCGGCCCGAGCCGCGACGCGACGCGCCGCCCAAGCCGAAGCTCACGGACGCGGAGAGCTACGGGAGAACGAAGCGCAAGAGCCGGCGACGGTAGCTCGCCTCAGCCCGGCGGCTTCGACTTCCGACCCTCGAACCAACGGCGCCAGGATTTCCTCGGCGACGCGCCGGACGACGCTCCATCGGCTGTTGGAACAGGCGGCGGCTTCGAAGCAGGAGCGGCGGGGGGCCCCTTCCCGGCTCCGGCGGCACCCGCGAAGGCGCCCGGTCCACCGAACAGACCGATCCTGCGAGTTATGCGGCGCATGAGTGCCCTCCTCTGGGTGTGGGGCTCCAGAGAGCGAGCCCGGCGGCGTCCGGCCACGTGCGGTTCCGATGAGCGCGGGATTCGGCGACCCGTGAGGGCATGTGCGCCTCCCATTGCTGTACCGGGCAGCATACTCCTCGTCGCCTCCGCTTCGCTCGGGGGCCTGCCTGCGGCACCGGCGAGCGGCTCGCCCAAAGGGGCTCGACCGCTCGCCTGGCCCCTCGCTACCTCGGGCTCCCGCAACGCGAGTCGTTTCGCTCGCCCCGGGCTCGCGAAGCTTGGTCGCGTTGCGAACGGCTGGACGATTTGGGCGAACGAGTTTTGAACCTCGAAATCACCAGGGCGCTGCTCGCTCGAGGCGCAGTTTCTCAAGTTCGCATCGCGTCACCCGACGGAGGAGGGTGGAGGTTCGCGATGCGGGAGCGAGGGCGACGTGTTAGAAGCTCTTCAGAAACGCCGCGTTCGTCGGGAACTTCGACAATCTCCCCAGCACCAGCTCCATCGCCTGGATCTTGTCCACGGCGACCAGCGCCCGGCGCAGCTTGACGATCTTGGGCAACTCCTCGGGGCCGTAGAGCTTTTCTTCCTTCCGCGTCCCCGATTGCGGGATGTTGATGCACGGGAAAATGCGGCGGTTGAAGAGGTCGCGGTCCAAGACGAGCTCCGTGTTGCCGGTGCCCTTGAACTCCTGGAAGATGATCTCGTCCATCCGCGATCCTGTGTCCACGAGCGCGGTCGCGACGATCGTCAGGGAGCCGCCGCCTTCGGCGTTGCGCGCGGCTCCGAAGAACCGGCGCGGCTTTTCCATGGTGCGCGCGTCGATGCCTCCCGACATGATCTTGCCGCCGCCCTTCTGCATGTGGTTGTAAGCCCGGGCCATGCGCGTGATCGAGTCCAGGAAGATGATCACGTGCTTGCCGCATTCGATCAGCCGCCGGGCGCGCTCCGCCACGATCTCCGCCACCGCGATGTGGTTCTCCGCGGAGAGAT
>JBDTXY010000057.1:0-11404 GCA_040005945.1 Acidobacteriota bacterium | reverse complement strand
CGCCGCCCCGAGCAGGGCCAGGAACGGGTAGATCGGGAGGAGGTGCCGAATGCCGATGTTGTACGTCGTGCCGATCGAGGCCACGAACAGGACGACGACCGGCACCAGAAACAGACGCAGCTCCTCGGAGAAGCCGCCGCTGCGCCGGAGCGTCGCCCAGAGAATCGCCGCGGTGACGGCCAGAAACGCCAGGCTCGACTTCACGGCGAAGGCGACCAGGAAGTATTGGGGAAATCCGGCCGTCGAGATCTTTCCGTTCAAGAACGTCACGCCGCCGCCCACGGAGTTCTGCCGCGCGACCGAGGCCAGTCCGCCGACGTAGTGTGCCAGCGCCGGCGAGACCGCCGCGAGCGAGACGATCCGTTCGGCCAGAGCCGGGGCTTCGCCGACCCTTCCGACCTTTTCCCGGATCACCGCCTTCTGGTCGCCCGGATCCATGCGCGCGGTGACCGGAAGGTAAACCGCGAAAACCACCACGAGCGCGCCGATCCCGACGGCCGCCAATCGCAGCAGGTCCGTCCGGATGCGAGCGACCCCGGGGGCGCGCCGCGCCGCCAGCAGCGCCTGGATGAGCAGGATCGGCACCAGGTACACCGCGGAGAACTTCGTGGCCAGGGCCAGGCCAAGGCAGACGGCCGCCAGCGCCAGAAAGGCGACGCTCCCCCGCCGGCGCGCCGCGTCCCAGGCCAGCACCGTGGCGAAAAAGGCCAGAGCGGCGCCCAAGTCGGTGTGCACGATACCGGCGTGCGCCACGAGGTTGGGATCGAACGCGCAGAGCGCCAGCGCGAAGATCGCGCCGGGAGAGCCGTACCGTCCCCGCGCCGCCCAGAACACCAGGGCCAGGAGGCACGCCCAGACCGCCAGGAACGGAGCCCGCGCGGCCGCGATGATCGCGTCGGGGCGGACCGTGTTCGCGTAGAAGAACGCCGGACCGTACGTGGTGAACGGGTTGCCCATCGGAACCCGGGCCGGCGCCGCGGACAGCGGAAGCGCCGCCAGCGCCAGGCCCGACAGGACTTTCATCAGGGGCGGATGCTCGATGTTCACGATCGCGGACCGAGACGCCACCGCGAAGTAGCCCGACAGAATGTGGATTGGCTCATCCGCCGAGAGCGCGTCGTCGCGGGTGTGGTCGCGCACGAGCCAGACGGACAGCGCCACGATCGCCACCGCGACGCCCCACGCGACTCCCCTCCTCAACGCGGCCGGTCCGAAAAGAGCGTGTGCTTCGCCAGCGCGTAGAGCGCCGAGAATCCGTCCTTGAGCCGGATCTTCTTGCCCTCCGCGCGCGAGCGGCCGAAGTAAGACACCGGGACCTCGAAAACGTGGAACCCGCCGCGAGCCACTTTGACCGTGATCTCCGCGTCCACGCCGAACCTCTTGGATTCCAGGATCAGCGTCGGGACGACGCGCCGGTGAAACGCCTTGTAGCAGGTCGCCATGTCGCTCAGGTTGAGGCCCGTGATGACGTTGGAAATCCAGGTCAGCAGCCGGTTGCCCTGGGCGTGCCAGAAGTTCTGGACGCGGTGCTCGCCGCTGCCGGCAAACCGCGAACCGAAAACCACGTCTGCGCGCCCCGCCTCGATGGGCCGGAGCAGCAGCGGATACTCGCCGGGGTCGTACTCCAAATCCGCGTCCTGGATGATCAGGATGTCGCCGGTGGCCGCCTCCATGGCGGTGCGCACCGCTCGCCCCTTGCCGGCGTTCTTGGGATGGAGGATCACGCGGACGCCGTGCTGGCCGTCCCAGGCCGCCAGCTTCTCCCGCGTGCCGTCGGTGGAGCAGTCGTCGACGACGATGATCTCCTTCTCGGTCCTCTCGCCGGCGACGAGCTTCAAAATCTCGTCGATCGTGCGGACCTCGTTGTAGACGGGAATCAGAACGGAGAGCTTCACGATGTTTGACGGAATGATACGCGAAGAGTTCCCGCATAATGGAGACGATGCGCGCGCGGGCAGTCTTCCTGCTGGGACTGACCGCGGCGATTCTCCTGGGATCCGCGCTGCGCCTCCACACCCGCGCGCAGGCCACCGTCAACGGGACGATCCGGCCCCTGGATTCCGATTCGGCATACCACATGCGGCGGGCCCGCTTCGCCGCGGCGCACTTTCCCCGGACGATCGTCTTTGATCCGCTGATCAATTTCCCGCAGGGGGGTGTCGCGATCTGGCCCCCGTTGTTCGATCTCGCCCTGGCGGCTCCGGCGCTGCTGGCGCACGGGCGAGAGGCACCGGCCGCGGCGGTCCAGGCCGGGGCCGCGTGGGTCCCGGTGGCCCTGGCCGCCGCGTCGATCGCGCTGGCAGGCCTGCTGGGGCGGGCGCTGTTTAAGGTCGGCGGCGGAATCTTCTGCGCGCTCTTCCTCGCGGTGTGTCCGGGCCACATCCTTTGGACGCAGTACGCGCACACGGACCAGCACGTCGCCGAATCCTTCTGCGGACTGCTCGTCCTGCTGACGTTTCTGCGCAGCCGCGCCCATCCGGGCTCGGCCGGCAACGGCGCGCGCGAGGCCGCGGCCGGGCTGGCGCTCTCCGTCGCCGTTCTGACCTGGCAGGGCGCGATCTATTGGGGCGCGATCATCGCGCTCTCGCTGGTGCTCGAACGGATTCGCGGCGGCGGCACGGTGCTGCGCGCCGCCGATCTCGCGCTCGGCGTGCCGGCCGCCGCGACGGCGCTGGCGACGGCCGCATGGCTGTCTTGGCTTGCGCCTCCGCTGACCTACATTTCGTTCGGATTTTTTCAGCCCCTCTTCCTGGCGGCGCTCACGGGCGCCGTCGCCGCCCTGGATCTCCTGATTTCCGCGGCGCGGCGCGAGCACGCCCGCGGCCGGCTCCTGGCGGGGGCGCTGGTCGTTCTGGCCGCCGCCGGAGCGACGCTCCCGCATTTCCCGCAACTGACGGCCGGGCTCTTCAACGGACTCCGCTACTCCGCCGGGACGTCGCCGCACGAGGTCGTGGGCGCGACGGGCTACGTCTCCTACCCCAAGAACTGGCTCAAGGGCATCTTCGAGACCAGACCCCTTCTCTCCGGAGGTCCGGCACTGGCGATCCGGCAACTCTCGCTGGGGTTCTTCCTCGCGCCGCTGGCCGTCCTGGTCTGGGCCGCGCGCGGCCTCCGCGGCGCGCGTCCCGGGATCCACATCACGCTGGCGGTCTGGGGCTCCGTGACGCTCTTTCTGGCTCTCGCGCAACGGCTCAACGTCTACTATGCGGCGCCGCTCTGTGCGCTCGTGTTGGTCGAGGCAGCCCGCGCCGCGGCGACGCGCCTGCGCCGGCGCTTGCGCCCGGATCGCCGGCGCCGCGCCGCGGTGGTCGCGGCCGGCGTCGGCCTCCTTCTGGCGCTCCCGATGCGACTCGGGCTCTCCGCGGAGCTGGCGGCGACCTACGCGCCGGGCTCCGATCTCTTCCACACGCTGGATCGCATGCGCGCCGAGCTTCCCAGGGCGATCGACGCCTACGACCCCCGCCTGCTCGGACCTCCGCCGTTCCCCCGCGAGCTCGACCGGGCGTTCTCCGTGTTGGCGCCCTGGTCGATGGGGCACTGGATCCTCTACGACGCGGAGCTCCCGGTGGTCGCGAACAACTTCGGATACGGGTTCATGGACTCGATCCGGTTCTTCCTGGCCGAATCCGAGTCCGAAGCGCTCGCGATCGCGCGGCAACGGCGGGTGCGCTGGATCCTCGCGACGGACCTCGCGCCGCGCATGAACGATTACGCCTCGTACTTCGACCGGCCGCCCTATTTCGAGGCCGGCCCCCAGCGAATGCCTTCACCCGCGTATTTCAAGACGATGCAGGCGCGCCTCTACGAGTTCGACGGCAAGGGGGCGACCTTCGCGGATTTGACCGTGGCGCCGGTGGACGGCGTGCGGCTCCTCTTCCATTCCCAGAGCGCCATCCGCCGCGGCGGGCGCTGGGTGGCTCTCTGGAAGGTCTTCGAGGTCGTCGAAGATCCGGGTCATCTCGGGCCGTAGGCGCGCCAGGCTCCCATCGCCCGCCGCTGCTCCTCCGGCGTCGCCGCCGACAGCGCCACCGCGCGCAGCTCGGAGCGCTCCGCGTCGCGCCCCGAGTAGGAGCCGTAGATCGCGGCGCGCCAGAGGCGTCCGTCGAACGTGAGCTCCGGCGGACGCAGCAGGAGCGCGACCAGCGGGGCCAGTCCCAGCAGCGCCGCCACCGCCGGCCGCGGCGACGTCGGCGCGGCGCAGCGCAGCGCCAGGACGAGCGGGACGGCAACCGCGAGCGCCGCGATCGCGAGGGCCAACCCCGCGCCGCCGGGGATCCCGTCCCAGAGCCCCGGCGCGATCCATCCCCGCGCCAGGAACCATCCGGATCCCGTCGCCGCGGGCCACGGCACGTTTTCCGGGAAGTAGGGCCAGCTCGACGTCAAGACCAGGTGGGTCGCCGCGGCAAGGACCACCGACGCGGCGAAGAGCCCTCGCGAGAGCGGAGTCGCGAGGGCGTATCCGATGGCCAGGGCCGGAAAGAAGACGACGGGAAGCAGGTATCGGTTGCCGAGCGACCATCCGCCGTGCCAGTTGGGGTAGCCGGTCATCACGACGAAGAAGAGCGAGGTGCCGGCCAGGCAGAAGGCGCAGTCCGGCCGATTTTCGCGGGACCGCCACCAGCGAAGGAACCCCGGGATCGACCAGAGGAGGAAGGGAGAGAAGAGCAGAATGCCGCGCGCCGGGTGGAACAGGTACGCGGCCGCGATGCGCGCGCTGGGCGGTCCGAAGCCGAAGAGTCCCTGCGCGCTCAATTGATTGTACGCAGGATAGGCCTCGCGCGCCGACGACAGCACCCACGGCGATCCAAAGCAGATCGCGTTGTAGACGGCCAGGATCGCCAGCGCGATCGCGGCCCCGAAGCCGAAGAATCCGGCGGTGCGCCAGGTGCGATGCGCCGCCGCCCGGAGGCACAACAGCAACGCGACGGGCGCCAGGGAGTATTCGGAGATCACCGCCCAGCCCGCCAGAAACCCCGCGGCGACCACCCAGAGACCCATTCGCCGGATCGCGCGCCGCTCCTCGCAGACGCGGAGCAGGTCCCACGACAGGAACAGGAGCGCGGCCGTCCAAGCATGCGCGAAGAAGGAACGCCCGTAGAAGAGGAACGGGGTGCCGAAGGCCACGGCGGCCACGATCAGCGGCGCGACGGCGGGGTTGGCCTGCGCCGACAGCCGCCGGCCCAACCGCGCCAGCGCCAGCGCGCACACCAGCGAGACCGTCAGGAACCGCAGGATCGGAACGATCGGCTCGGAAGGGCGGGACGGAGACGGCAGCGCCGCGCGCAGGAGCCGGTAGACCGGAATCGCCGCCAACGCCAGGCCGGGCGCCTTGTTCGAGTACGTTTTTCCGTCCGCGATGGACTTGTCCTCGTGGTCGCCCAGCCGGTGGAGGACCGGGTCGATCGCGAATGTCGAGAGATCGGCGGCCGCGACCACCATTTCGATCCGAGAAAGCTCGTTGGGGTTCGCAAACGGCGGAAACGTTCCGGAGAAGAGGATCGTCAGCGCCGCAAAGCCCAGGACGGTCCACCGCAACGCCGTCCGCCGCGAGCGCTCGCCCTCCGCGCTCACGCGCCCGCCGCGCGGTGAGAATCCCACCAGGCGAGGGTCTCGCGCAGGCCCTCGGTGAAGTCCACGCGCGGCGTGAACCCGAATGCCTCGCGCGCGCGGGTGGTATCCAGGCTGCGCCGGGCCTGGCCATTGGGCCGCGAGGGATCCCAGCGGATCGCGCCGCGGAAGCCCGTCAGCCCGGCCACCTTTTCCGCCAGCGCGCGGATCGAGATCTCGAAGCCGGCGCCGATGTTGACCGGCTCGGGCGCGTCGTATCGCTCCGCGGCCAGCACGATCGCCTCCGCGGCATCGCGCACGTGGAGAAATTCGCGCGTGGGCGAGCCGTCTCCCCAGAGCACGACCTCCGGCAGGCCCCGTTCCTGGGCCTCGCGAAACTTGCGGATCATGGCCGGAATGACGTGGCTGGAATCCGGATCGAAGTTGTCGCCGGGTCCGTAGAGATTGACCGGCAGCAGGTAGATGCCGCGGAACCCGTACTCCTGCCGGTACGCCTGGAGCTGGACGAGGAGCATCTTCTTGGCCAATCCGTAAGGCGCGTTGGTCGCCTCCGGGTACCCGCTCCAGAGATCCTCTTCGCGAAAGGGCACGGGCGTGTCCGCGGGATACGCGCAGATCGTGCCCAGGCAGACGAACTTTTCGACTCCCTGGAGCCGCGCCTGCTCGATCAGGGTGATTCCCATCATCGCGTTGTCGAAGAAGAAGCGGCCGGGATGCCGCAGGTTCGCCCCGATGCCGCCGACGGCGGCGGCCGCGTGCAGGATGCAGTGCGGGCGAGCGTCGCGCAGGCAGCGCTCCGCCGCTTGCGGGTCGCGCAAGTCGTACTCGCTAGACCGCGGCGCCAGAACCGCCGCCGGCCGCTCCGCGGTGAGCCCCTCCACCAGGTGCCGGCCCAGAAAGCCTCCGCCGCCGGTCACCAGCACCCGGCGTTGGCTCCAGAAGCTCACGCGCCCCCGGCCGGACGGAGGCCGCCCGCCTCGCGCGAGGCCAGCTCCAGGTCGGAGTCCGTCATCAGCGTCACGAGCCCGTCGAAATCGATGCTCGCGCGCCAGCCCAGGCGCTCCCGCGCGCGCGAGGCGTCTCCCAGCAGATGCTCGACCTCGGTGGGCCTCAAGTACGCCGGATCGATCTCGACCAAGACCCGGCCGGAACGGGCGTCCACGCCCTTCTCCTCCGTGCCCTCGCCCTGCCACTGCAGGTCCCATCCCGCGCGGCCAAACGCGCCCTGGCAGAAGTCTCGCACCGTGTGGCTCACGCCGGTGGCGACCACATAGTCCTCGGGCTCCTCCTGCTGCAGCATCCGCCACATGGCCTCGACATAGTCCTTGGCGAAGCCCCAGTCCCGGCGGGCCGCGAGATTGCCCAGGTAGAGCCGGTCCTGAAGCCCGTGTGCGATCCGGCCCACGGCGCGGGTGATCTTTCGGGAGGCGAACGTCTCGCCCCGGCGCGGTGACTCGTGGTTGAAGAGGATGCCGTTGACGGCGTAGAGCCCGTATGCCTCGCGGTAGTTCACGGTCATCCAGTACGCGTAGACCTTGGCCGCGGCGTACGGGCTGCGCGGGGCGAACGGCGTGCGCTCGGTCTGGGGCACCTCCCGCGCGCCGCCGTACATCTCGGAGGAGGACGCCTGATAGATCCGCGGGCGGATACGCAGCTCCCGGATCGCCTCGAGCAGGCGCACGGACCCCAGCCCCGTGACCTCGCCCGTGTACTCGGGCGTGTCGAAGGAGACCTTGACATGGCTCTGCGCGCCGAGGTTGTAGATCTCCTCCGGATTCACCAGCCGGAGCGTGCGATTGAGCGAGGAGGCGTCATTCAGGTCGCCGTAGTGGAGGATCAGCCGGCGGTCCGCGACGTGGGGATCCTGGTAGATGTGGTCGATCCTCCCGGTGTTGAAGGACGAGGAGCGGCGGATGAGCCCGTGGACCTCGTAGCCCTTGGCGAGCAACAGCTCCGCCAGATAGGAGCCGTCTTGCCCCGTGATGCCGGTGATCAGCGCGCGTTTCATCGATCCGCCCCGACAGGCCGGTCCCGGCCGAGCCAGCGGTTCCACTTGAACTTGAGAAACGCGATCCACGACATTCGCACCAGGAGCCAGCCGTGGCTGACCAGCCGGACCTTGGAGACGCCCGCCGTCCGCCGCGAGTAGCGGACCGGCATGTCGACCATGGGCAGCCTCTGCCGGGCGGCGCCGAACAGCAGGTCGAAGTCGCCGAACGGGTCGAAATCGCCGAAATAGGCGCGGTCCGCGGCGATTCGCTCGTAATCGCTGCGAAAGAGGACCTTGGTCCCGCACAGAGTGTCCTTGAGGGGCTGGCCCAACAGCCACGTAAACGCCAGGCTGAACGCCTTGTTGCCGCACAGGTTCAGGAAGCGCATGGACTCGTCTTCCATCGGATACACCAGACGCGAGCCGTTGACGAATCGCGCCTTCCCTTCGGAGAGGACCTCGACGAACCGCGGCAGGTCCTCGGGCGCCACGGTCAAGTCCGCGTCCAGGATCATGACGACGTCGCCGGAGGCCGCCGCGAACCCCTTGCGCACCGCGTCCCCCTTGCCGAGCTGGAGCATCCGATCCGGATCTTCCCGGGACGCGTTCGCCTCCGGCGGCACCTGATGAATCAGCCGGATGTCCCGGATCCCGCGGAGCCGGGACATCGCCATCTCGATCCTCGCCACCGTCCCGTCCGTGGACTGGCCGTCGACGAAGACGATCTCCGTGTGCCGCCCCATGTCCGGAATCCGCGCCACCGCTTCGTCGACGTTGCCCTCCTCGTTGCGGCAGGGCACGATCACCGAGACGCTGGGCGCTTCGACCTCATGCGGAGATCCCGGGGCGATGTCGGCGACCGCGTACTGCACCAGACAGAGATGGCGCAGGCCCGGCACCCGCGGCGCCACCGCGTTGACCAGCTCCGACACCAACGGCACCCGCTTGGGGAGCAAGAGCTCCCACCCCCGGGCCGCGACGCGGAAGTTGCCCAGGAAGAGCAGGTTCTCGAGATCCTGCATGCCCAGCCAGTTCTGATGGCCCTGGGGCATCTTCCCGCCCGCGCGCTCGGCCAGCTGCAGCACGCCTTCCCAGAGAAAATTGTAGTACGTCACGACCAGGCGGGTCCGGCCGTGGCATGCGGCGCGAAGGCCACGGAACGTCGCGTAGACGTCGTCGAGGTGCCCGACTAAGTCGCTGGCCACGATGAAGTCGTAGGCGGCTCCCGCGGGAAGATCCAGCTCCTGCGCGTCCCCGACGGCGAATCGGAGCGCGGGATATTTCGCTCGCGCGTGCTCCACGGTCCGCGGGGAGATATCGATGCCCAGGCTCTCGCGCGGATCGGGAGACAACGCGGCCAGCAGATCTCCCGTGCCGCTCCCCAGCTCCAACACCCGGCTGCCCGGGGGAATGAATCGCCGGCACAGCGCTTCGATGGAGCGATGGTAGTAGGCGTTGCGGGCCTTCCAGCGGTCGCGGTCCGCGGCCAGGGCGTCGAAGCGCGCCGCGAGCGAGCGGTTTGCGCCGGCGGAATCTGGCGCCGGAGGCTGTCGGGTGCTCGAAGCGTCGGGTCGAGTCACGTCGGTTTCGAGCATCTCGCTGCCTGGCCATGATAACTGTAGACTGATCGGAATGTCCCGCCGCTCTCGGGAAGTTCTCTCGGGTCTGGCCGTCGTCGTCCTCTTCGCCCTTCCGCTCTTGCCGGAGATCCTCGGAGCGCGCCGGCTGATTTTCCGCGACGCCCAAATCACGCATTGGCCCTGGCGGCGGGCCGCCGTGGAGATGCTAGCCGCGGGAGAGGCGCCGTTCGTCGACGCCCACTCCTCCGGAGGACAACCGCTCCTGGCCAATCCCAACGCGGTGCTGCTCTACCCGACCTTCCTGCTGGAGCGCGTCCTGCCGCCGGACTCGGCCTTCAATCTGCACTATCTGCTGCACGTGATCTGGGCGTTCTTCGGCGCGCGCGCGCTGGGCAGACGGCTGGAGCTCTCCGACGGCGCCGCATTCTTCGCCGGCGTGGCCTTCGCCTTCTCCGGGATGATGCTGTCGTACGGGTCCGCATTCATGAATTCCGCCGCCGCCGCGGCCTGGCTGCCGTGGTGCGTGGCGGCGGCCCTGGACTTGGCGCGCCCGAGCGAAGCCCGTCGCGCGCTGCGCGCCGCCGCGGCGCTGGGAATCGGGTGGGGATTGCAGCTGCTCGCCGGCGAGCCGGCCATCTCGCTCTTGACCGGGGCGATGGCCGCCTGCCTCGCGACGGGAGCGACACTGGTTGCACCCCAGGGATCGCTCGGGAAGCGGATGGCGCGGTTGGCCGCCGGCTTCGGCGCGGCCGCCCTCCTGGCCCTCGCGTTCTCCGCGCCGCTGCTGCTCCCGTTGCGCGGCGTCCTGCCGCTGACCTTTCGGGGCCAACACCTCTACTCCAAGGAGGCCTTCGGCGCCGTCCCGCTGCGCCCGGGCCGGTTGCTCGAATGGATATTTCCCCGATGGAACGGCAATCCCAGCATCGCCGGCATGGACACCACGCGGCTGCAAACCCGCGAAGCCGGATTAACGGTCTACATCTGGTGCGTCACCTTTGGAGTCATTCCGCTCTGCGTGTTCCTGGCGGGCGCCGTGCGGGCCACGTTCTGGCGCACCCGCGCGTTGGCTCTGTCCGCGATCGCCGTAGTGAGCCTGCTGCTGTCCTTCGGCTTCCTCCTGCCTTTCTACCGAATCCTCTTTGCGATCGAAGCCTTGCGCCGCATGCGCTACCCGATCAAGTTCTACCTGCTCACCAGCCTCTGCGTCGCCCTCCTGGCCGGACTGGGAGCGCAGAGCCTCGCGAAACGGCGGCTGGGCCGCCGGGAGACCGCGCTGCTGGCCGCGGTCGGCGCGGCGTTGGCCGCCGTCTGGATCCTCGCCGCGCCCGGAGGACCCATCGTCCGCGCGATCCTCGCGCGGGCCGTCGAGAGCTACGTGCCGTTCGTGGAGGCGCTTCGGTCGAGCGTCCGGGCGGACGCGTTCGCCGGCCTGCTCGCCGTCGTCTGCGTCGGCGCCTGGCTGCGCTGGCGACCCGCCTCCGGAAACGCCGGCTACGCCCTGGGAGTGCTGACGCTCCTGTCTGCGCTGGCGTGGGGATTGCCGCTCTTCGTCTCGGCTCCCAGCCAGGAGCTCGCACGCGTCCCCGCGTTGGCGCGGCTGGTCGCCGGACCCGGCAGACTGTATTGCGCGGACACGACCGTTCCGCAGCTGCGCTGGCTCGAGCCGGACTACCCGCGCAGGCTGCCACGGGTCGTGACGTTCGCGCGACGACAGATCGAGCATCTGTTCCCGGCGACCGGCGCTCCGTTCGGGGTCCGGTATCTGTTCGAGATGGATCCGGACGGTTCCTATGGCTTCTACAACCGCGTCGCGAGCGAAGCGGCGCGCGCGTCCACGCCCGAGGAAGCCGATCGCCTGCTGCGTCTCTTCGGCGCCCGGTGGGTGCTCGCGCGGGAAGACGAGCCGCACCCCCTGTTCCGCGCGCAGACGGGATTGTCCATCGGGCCCGAACGCCTGGTGCTGTTCGAGCACGCGCATCCGTTGCCGGAGCTGCGGTGGGCCGGTCGCCTCTACCGGCGCCGATCGCTCTCGGCGACACTCGAGCTGGTCCGTTCGGAATCGTTCGAGCCCGTCTCCGACATCGCCCTTCCCGGGCCCCGGGACGAGGATCCCACCGGGCCCGGTTCCGTAGGGAGCCTGCGGGAGACGCTCGCGGGCGCCAGCTTCGCCCGGGCCGAGATCGAAGCGGACGGGAACGGCTACCTGATCTTTTCGCGGACGTTCTTCCCGGCATGGAAGGGCCGCGTCGATGGCGTCTCCTCGCCG
>JBDTXY010000056.1:0-11426 GCA_040005945.1 Acidobacteriota bacterium | reverse complement strand
GGCAGTTTCCGACGGCGCTTGCCTTCGTCGCCGGCGTCGGGATCGGAGCAGCACTCTTGCGTCATCCTCGTCCGGAGCCCCCCGTCTTCCATCGATTAACGTTTCGCATGCAGCCCCTGGGCTACGCGCGCTTCGCCCCGGACGGACAGACGATCGTCTATGGAGCGGAGTGGCAGGGAGGAGGAGCGACGCGGCTCTTCTCCACGAGAGCGGACAGTACGGAATCAACGGCGTTGCCAATTCGAGATGCCGAGCTCCTCGCGATCTCCTCTACCGGAAAGATGGCCGTCAGTTTCTGGCGGAGGAATCAGACGCTTGCGGAGGTTTCGCTCGCGGGCGGCGCTGCCCGAGAGATTCTCGAAAACGTGGAGGGCGCGGACTGGTCCCCGGACAGCCAGAGCCTGGCCGTCGCGCGCAGATTGACCCCTTTCGGCCTCTTGGGGAAAGGCGGCCGATTCCGCCTGGAGTTTCCGATCGGCAAGGTTCTTTACGAGAATCCAAATGGAAGCGTTAACTCCCCAAGGTTTGCTCCGGACGGCAAATCGATTGCCTTCGTCGACGCCGGTGGCTCGATCGCCGTGGCCGATCTGGCTGGAAGAAAGGCAACGTTGAGCACCGGTTGGGATCTCATCTTCGGCTTGGCCTGGCACCCGCAGAGCGACGAGGTCTGGTTCGCCGGCCGCGAGAATTCTGAACGAGGCTATGGCACCTTGTCCCTCTACGCAGTGTCTCGATCCGGGAGGCTCCGCGCCGTGTTGCGGGAGCCTGCCAATCTCAACCTTCAGGACATCTCTCGAGAGGGTCGCGTCTTGCTCGTTTCCTCGGAGTACCCGCAGAGGATCATGTGCCTACCGCCGGGGGCGGCCAATGAGGTGGATCTCTCCTGGCTCGACCTCTCCGGGTGCGCGGATCTCTCTGAGGACGGCAAAACGGTTCTCATCGACGAATGGGGGTCGGTCGGGGCGCGGGGAGCGGTTTACCTGCGGAAGACGGACGGCTCGCCCGCGGTCCGTCTCGGAGAGGGCCGGGCCCAAGCGCTGTCACCCGACGGGAAGTGGGCGATCGCAATCCCTCCGGCGTTAGACCGGCTCGTCGTGCTTCCGACGGGAACTGGCGAAACCAGAGTGCTTCGGAAAGAGGGATTGAAGTACAGCGGCGCGAAATGGTTTCCCGATGGGCGTCGCGTTCTCTTCGAGGCAAGCACCCCAGGGCACTCGTCCCGGCTCTATCTGCAGGATTTGGCTGGAGGAGAGCCACGTCCGCTGACACCGGAGGGGTTCCGGGTTGGCCCCGTCTCTCCGGATGGGAAATTCATTGCCGCGCGCGGTCTCGACGGTGGGCTTCTTCTCTATCCGGTCGACGGCGGCGAGGCTCGCGCTGTGCCGGGCGTCGACTCGGACGACAGGGTCATTCGATGGGACGCGAAAGGAGATGCGCTCTTCGTGGCGAAGGGGGGGCTGGCGCCGTTGCGCATCGACCGGCTCGTGCTCGCCACCGGGTCTCGGGAGCCCTGGAGGGAGATCACACCGGCGGATCCATCCAACGTCATCGGCATCGATGTGAAGTTGACGCCGGACGGCAAGTCGTACGCCTATTCCGCCTTGCGCGAGCTCTCCAGCCTCTACGTCGTAGACGGCCTGCGGTGAGCCAACCGTCCCGCCTCGGCGCGGCGGGGGGTTGGGGGAAGCGCCTAGTCGCGGAGAGAGATCCTCTTGGCGTCCGCGGTCAGGATGGTATCGGGATCTGTGAAGATGGCCTTGGCCGAGTTCGAGTCTCCGGTCCAAACTATGTTGACGTGCGATGTGCGAGGCGCGATCGGGCTGGCGACGTCGACCGTGAAGGAGCCGCTGCAATCCGCATTCACCGTGAAGGTGCCCGAGAACGTCTCATCGGCGATGACGCCGTTGAAGCTGACGGTCTGCTTTCCGTCGGAGATCGTCCCGTCGCTGTGGAAGGTGAGCTGTCCCGCGCCGGCGACCGGTCCGACTCCGTTCCGGATTCCCGTCGTGACGTAGCCGAACGCCCCCGCGACACTGCGGGCGGAGCAGCCGTGATGGCCGTCTTCCGCCAGAAGCGCGGGCGCGAAGCCGACGACGAGCAGGGTGCAAAGGATCGGGATGATTCGGGATACCGGTTTCATGGACTCCTCCTTTTTTGTTAGCCCCCGCCGCGCCGAGGTGGGAACTTTCGAGGACCAGCATTGCGATCTTGAGCGGTGCAGTCTCCATGGAGAGTTCGGCGTTTGTTCCGGATTCGTTCTCGGCGGCGCGAGCAATCCCGGACCGCCCATGCCACCCTGTCCGACGCCGGGGGCCCGGTGCACGCAAGTGTGCGTGGGATTAGAATTCCGACAAGCTGAGTCCAGATTCGGTTCGAGATCTGTTTTCGGTTTGTTCGAGGTGACGGTGCGAGCTCAATTCGGCGGTTGCACGCTCGACTTCGACACGCGGGAGCTGTGGCGCGGGCGCAAGCTCGTGCACGTCGAGCCGAAGGTTTACCGGCTTCTCGAGCTTCTCCTGGCGTCGCGTCCGAAGGCTCTATCGAAGGACGAGCTTCAGGATGCGATCTGGCCCAAGACGTTCGTCTCGGAGCGAAGCCTCGCCCGGCTCGTCGAGGTGCTGCGCACGGCGTTGGGCGATTCGGCAAAGAAGTCGCGGTTCATTCGAACTGTTCACGGCTTCGGCTACGCGTTCTGCGGCGAAGTGACCTCGAGCTCCGAATCCCGCCGATCCCGATCCGATTTCCACTGCCGCATCGCCTGGGGTGAGCGCGAAGTGGCGCTCAACGAAGGAGAGAACATTCTCGGGCGTGACCCGGATGCTGCCCTGTGGATTGACCTGAACAGCGTCTCGCGGCGCCACGCGCGGATCCTCGTCGCGGGCGGCGCAGCCGTGATCGAGGACCTCGGGAGCCGAAACGGAACTTACGTGGGCGGTCAGCGGATCGCGAGCCCGACGAAGCTCGCCAATGGCGACAAGATCAAGATCGGGGCGGCGTCCCTGATTTTTCGGAGCTTCCGCGGCCTGGGGACGACGCAGTCGGAGGTGGCGACCTAACCGAACGCTCCGGTGCTCACTGCGGAACGACGGGCACGACGGGCTGAGGCCGCTCGGCCGCCTTGCGTTTCTCGACGACGGGCAGGAGCGGCAGAGCGGGCGCTTCGACGTCCACGCGCGCCGCCAGCCGCAGCGGCGACCAACGCGAGCCGCGGTCCAGGGTCTTCAAGACGCCGAGGTGGGTTCCGGCGTACAGCGTCGAGGTCAGCTCCGGATCCATGGCCACGGCCGTCGCATAGAGATCGGGGGCGACGGGGCGCCAGCTGGTTCCCGCGTCCAGGCTCTGGAAGATGCCGGCCGCGGTCCCCGCGAAGAGCGTCGAGGGCGACTTCGGGTCCTCGACCAGCGAGAGGATGTTGATGCTCGTGAGCCCGTGATTGCTGGGCGTCCACAGAGCCCCCCCGTTGGCGCTCCGATAGAACCCCTCGTGCGTTCCGGCGTAGACGGTCTCCGACGAGGCGCCATCGATCGTGATGTTCCAGACGGTGCCCCGCTTCAAGCCGTTGGTCATGTGCGTCCACTTGGCTCCGCCGTCGACGCTCTTGAAGACGCCCTCGCTGTTGGTGCCGACGTAAATGGTCCCGGCCTTCACGGGGTCGAGCGTGATCGCCGTGACGCAGATGCGCGTGGTCGGAGAAGTCGTCTCCACCCACAGGCCTCCGTCGTCGACGCTCTTGAACAGCCGTCCGGACTCGCTCCCGGCGTAGATCGTGGATGGCGCGTGCGGATCCACCGCCACCGCTCCGACGTAGCGCGCCGTCAAGCCGTTGTTGGCCGAGATCCAGTGCTCACCGGCATCCGAGCTCTTGAACACGCCGCCGGTGTCGGTCGTGGCGAAGAGCGTCGAAGGCCGCCGGGGGTCGATCGCCAGGGACAACACCGAGCGGCCCTCCAGCCCGAGTCCGCGGTTGCGCCAGCTGCGGCCTCCGTCCGTGGTCTTGTAGATCCCGCGGGCCGTCGCCGCGTAGAGCGTCGCGGGAGTCGCGGGCTCGAGCACCAGCGCCGTGACCAGGCCGCCTTCTCCCTGGAGAACCCAGCCGGTCTCCTGGGCGGTCGCGGCCGTCGTGACGCACACCACTAACACGATGAGGAGCGGCATCCATCGTCTCGGCATGGCCACCGGAGGCTCCTTCCGTTTCGGGGTGAAAGCCGAATCGTACACCGGGTTCGCGGTTGCCGGTCGAGGATCCTCGCACGTCGCGCATGCGACGGGCCGGATCCAGAAATCCGTTTCGTTACTCATGGGACATCCTGGTCTCTGCAGGTCCCGAAGTCTTCCGCGAATCCTCAGAAATTCCTCAAGAAGCGCCAACCAGTGGGCGTTGACCCGCGAAAACCTCGGGTGATAGCGTCTTGGCCCGCTGAAAGAGGAGGTCTTCCCTGAAACATCTGTTTGCATCCGCATGCGTGTTGGGGTCCCTGGCTCTCGCGCTGCCCGCTCAGGAGCGTGTCGATTTGGACATGGTGACCAAGATCCGACAGGAGGGCTTCAAGCACACCCAGGTGATGGACACGGCCTCCGAGCTCATGGATCGGATCGGGCCGCGGCTGACGGGCTCGCCGCAGGTGAAGGCCGCCAACGACTGGACGCGCCAGAAGATGGCCGAGTGGGGACTGGCCAACGCGCACCTGGAGACGTGGGGTCCGTTCGGCCGGGGTTGGATCTACGAGCGATCGACCGTGCGAATGCTCGCTCCGGATCACGCCGAGCTGACGGCCTTGCCCAAGCCCTGGACTCCGGGAACCAAGGGTCCCGTGCGGGGCAAGCTCGTCCACTTGAACGTCAAGGCCAAAGAAGAGCTGGAGGGTCTCAAGGGCCAGTACGCCGGCAAGATCGTTCTGTACGGCGAGCTCCCCAAGATGGACTCGCACGATAAGCCGGACGTCGAACGCTACGACGAGAAGTCCCTGACCGAGGTCTTCCAATACGAGGCCCCGGGAGGTCCCCGCCGGTACAACCGCGACGACTACATCAAGCGCGCGGAGCTGCGGCGCGAAGTAGACAAATTCCTCGAGTCCGAGAAGCCTCTGGCGATCATCGACGCCGGACGCGGCGACCTGGGCACGTTCAACGTGCAGGCCAGCGGCGAGCCCTGGAAGAAGTCCAAGCCGATCCCGAGCTTCCCGAACGTCTCGATGGAGCCCGAGCACTTCGGCCGCCTCGCGCGCCTCATCGACCGCAACGTCGACGTGGAGATCGAGCTCGACGTCGCGACGCGCTTCATCGACGAAGACCAGATGCAGTGGAACACGATCGCCGAGATCCCGGGCAGCGACAAGAAGGACGAGATCGTGATGCTGGGCGCGCACCTGGACTCCTGGCAGGGCGGCACGGGCGCCACCGACAACGGGGCCGGAACGGTCGCGACCATGGAGGCGATGCGCATCCTGAAGGCGATCAACGCGAAGCCGCGCCGGACGATTCGGATCGGCCTCTGGACCGGAGAGGAGCAGGGAATCTACGGCTCGCGGGCCTACGTCGACCAGCATTTCGCGTCGCGCCCGCCCAAGACCAAGGAAGAGGAGGACGTTCCCTGGTACCGGCAGAAGGAGAAGTGGCCGCTGACCGTCAAGCCCGAACACGCCAAGCTCGCGGCCTACTTCAATCTGGACAACGGTTCCGGCAAGATCCGCGGCATCTATTGCGAGGACAACGCCGGCGTCGTGCCGATCTTCGAGGCGTGGCTGGCGCCCTTCCACGACCTGGGCGCGACGGTGGTGACGATGAACCGCACGGGCGGGACGGATCACGAATCCTTCGACGGCGTCGGGTTGCCGGGGTTCCAGTTCGTGCAGGACGCCCTGGACTACGAGACGCGCACGCACCACACGAACATGGATCTCTACGAGCGGCTGTCCAAGAACGACCTCGTGCAGGCGTCGGTCATCCTGGCGTCCTTCGCCTACAACGCCGCGACGCGCGACGGCATGCTGCCGCGCAAGCCGCTTCCCAAGGAGGAGCCGGAGAAGAAGGACGAGAAGAAGGACGAGAAGAAGCCGGAACCGGTCAAGGGGCCGGTCGTCAAGCCGGACGAATCTCCCAAACCGACCCCCACACCCGGGAGCTGAAAATGCATCTGCTCGCGGCCACCCTGTCCTCGCTGCTCGCGGTCCCCGCGGCCTCGTCGTCCCCCGCGGCGATTCCCTCGGTTCGCAAGGAGGCCGCCGCGAAGATCACGGCGGAGGTTCTGCGGGCGCACGTGAAGTTCCTGTCCTCGGACCTCCTGGAGGGCCGCGGGCCCGCCAGTCGCGGGGATCGGCTGGCGCAGGAGTACATCGCCACCCGATTGGAAACGTTGGGGGTCCAGCCCGGCGCGCCCGGCGGCGGATGGTTCCAGAAGGTCCCGCTCATGGAGATCGGCTCGGAGGGCGCCGAGAGCATGACGCTGACGGCCGGCGCGAAGAGCCTGACGATCCGGCGAGGGGAAGACTTCGTCGCGCGCTCGGGAACCCAGAATCCGGAGGCGCAACTGCGGGATGCGGAGGTCGTCTTCGTCGGCTATGGGATCGTCGCGCCCGAGTACAAGTGGGACGACTTCAAGGACGTCGACGTCCGCGGCAAGGTGCTCCTGGTGATGAACAACGATCCCGAGAAGGCCCCCAATCTCTTCGCGGGCAAGACCCGGCTCCGGTACGGGCGATGGGACTACAAGTACGCGCAGGCCGCCCAGAAGGGCGCCGCGGGCGTCATCCTGATCCATACGACGCCGTCGGCCGCCTATCCCTGGCAGGTCGTGCAAACGTCCTCCTCCGGCTTGCGCTACGAGCTGCCGGACGACGGATCCCCCCGGATCCAAATGAAAGGCTGGGCGACCGAGGACGCTTGCCGCAAGATCGCGGCCCTCGGATCCAAGGACCTCGACGCCCTGCGCGCGGCGGCGGAGTCGCGCAAGTTCCGGCCCGTGCCGCTGGGAGTCCGCGTCTCGTACGCGATGACCAATACCATCCGCAAGACCGAATCCGCCAACGTCATCGGGATGATTCCGGGCAGCGACCCCCAACTGTCCAAGCAGGCCGTCTTCTACACGGCGCACCACGACCATCTCGGGGTCAAGCCCGGCATCAAGCCCGGCGCCGACGCGATCTACAACGGTGCGCTGGACAACGCCTCGGGCGTGGCCGCGGTGCTCGCGATCGCGCAGGCCGCCGCGAGCCTTCCCCGGGCGGGGAAACGCACGGTGTACTTCGCATTGGTCGCGGCGGAGGAACAAAACCTGCTCGGTTCCGAGTACCTCACGCGACACCCTCCGGTCCCTTCCGGCCGCATCGCGGCCGACATCAACATCGACGGTGTGGCGATCTGGGGAAAGACGAAGGACGTTTCGGAGATCGGGTTGGGCAAGTCGAGCCTGGATCGAGACATCGTGGCGCTGGCCGCGGCCCAGGGGCGCTCGGTCAAGGCCGACGAGTTTCCGGACAAGGGTAGCTTCTACCGATCCGACCAGTACAGCTTCGCCAAGATTGGGGTTCCCTCCGCGTACCTCAAGTCGGGCACCGAGGTGATCGGCAAGCCGGAAGGCTGGGGCCGCGAGCAGGCCGAGCTCTTCACGAGGACCGACTACCACCAGCCCTCGGACGAGTACCGCGACAGCTGGGACCTCTCGTGCGCGGTCGAGGACGTGCAGCTCTGCTTCTACCTGGGCGCCGCGGTGGCGGACACGCCCGCAATGCCCGAGTGGACCAAGGGCGACGAATTCGAAGCCGCGCGAAAGGCCGCATTAGCGGAGCCTTAAGCCTTCAGTTTCGGTATCGCCGACTTCGCGTTTGACTCGGCCCGGGCCGGTTCCTTACGATGCGGCTTCCCTTGGAACGGAAAAGCCGCCCGCCACGCCTTGTCGTCTCGACGCTTCTGGCGGCGTCGGTGGCTTGGGCCGCGGCGCTCCCGGGGGCCGCGAGGGCGGAGGCGGGAGTCACGCGCACGTCGCGCCCGGTTCGGCTGCTCCGCTCCTGGGAGGAGAACGTCAAGATCGGAAAACGCGAGGAGCCGCGGCGGGTCCAGATCTTGATCGACTACGCGAAGGGCCAGGCCCGGCAGGACTCCTACGATCTCCGCGGACGGCTGCTTTCGAGCCGGACGTTCACCCGCGGCATGCCCGCGCCCTCGCCCGAAGAGATCGCGGAGGCGTTCGACTTGGTCCGCGCCGATCCCGGGTTCGCCTCGATCTTCGCCCGCTTCTCGGTGGTCCTGGAGGGCGGCTTCCTTCTGGAGGAGGATGCCGGAATGCCGTGCGGCCCCGGCACCCGATGCGTCCACGTCATGCTGCTCTCCTCGGATCGGTCGGGTCTGATCCGCCACGTGGTGGTGGATCTGGCCGCGCGGTTCATCCCCTATCCCGTGTACACGCCCTCGGTCCTCGATGTGGCCAAGCGATGAGCCGCCGGAGTCTGCTCGGGTCCCTGTGCCTGGCCGCGCTGTTCGCGGTACCCGTCTTGACCGCCGCGGGGCCGACCTGCAACCTGAGCGGCGAACACCTGATGTCGTGGCCCGAGCCCAACCCCGTCTGGCAGTTCTGCTGGCTGCGGCCCTCTCAGAGCAGCGGGGCCAGCGGATCCGGCCTGGAGATCCGCAACGTGTACTACAACGGCCATCTCCTCCTGAAGCGCGCGCACGTTCCGATCCTGAACGTGCTCTACGATCCGGGCGGATGCGGCTGTTTACGCGATTGGTCCTTCCAGGAAGTCGTCTTCCAGGCGGACAACGTCATCTCGGATGGCTACGCCGAGCCGACGACGCCTCCGCTGACCGTTTGCGACGTCGGCGGGTCCGATCAGCTTCGTCGGATTGGAGGCGATGTCGGAACCTTCACGGGTGTCGCGGCCGAGAAGCTGACGGACCGTTTGATCCTAACCACGCAATTCCAGGCGGGCTGGTATCGCTACACGATGAAGTGGCGTTTCTACTTAGACGGCCGCATCGAGCCGTTCTTCGGCTTCTCGGCGATCAACGCCGCGTGCATCGCGTTCACGCACCAGCATCACGCGTACTGGCGTTTCGACTTCGACATCGAGGCCCCGGACAATGCCGTCGTCGTGGAGGGCGTCAAGCCGACGCTGCAAGGCGACCCGGGCGTCCATCCGCCCCCGGTGACCTTCGCGACCGAGGTCATGCGGCTCAACAACCCTTACGACCGCACGTGGTCGATCTTCAATTCCGCGACGGGTCGCGGCTATCGTCTGGAGCCCGGCGCCGAGGCCGGATTTCCCGCGGGCAGCTTTGCGGTTGGGGACGCTTGGTTCCTGAAGTACAAGTCCAACGAGCTCGACGATTCGGGCACCGGCGCGGGCTGCCCGATCAATATCGGAGGATTCCTCAACGGCGAGACGATCTCGTCCGACGTGGTGATGTGGTATCGCGGCGGCGTTTTCCACCCCGGCGGCGAGCTCGATCATTGCGGCATCGCCGGCCCGACCCTCTACCCCATCGGAGACTGGAGCCCCTAAACTCCCGAAGCCGGAACCTTCTCCGGCTGTCTGCGTATCCGAGCCTGAGGAAAGCCGCGCGTTTTTGGAGGTATCCCATGTACCGCATCTCTTCGCTGGCCCTGGTGGCCCTGAGCATGACCCTGCCTGCGGCCGCCGCCGAGGAGCCGACCATCGCGCCGGGGGATAACCTGGTCGTCGAAGGCGTGCCGAAGATCCCCGCCTCGCTCGCCGAGGAGGTGGGCCGCTACACCGAGTTTCGCTCCGCGAGCTTCGCGAGCTGGCATCCCAAGCTTCACGAGATGATCATCGCGACGCGGTTCGGAAACACGACGCAGGCGCATCGGGTGATGGCGCCCGGCGCCGCGCGCACCCAGCTCACCTTCTACCCCGACCGCGTCGGAGCCGGCCGCTTCGATCCCCAGGCGGGCGAGACCTTCATCTTCTCCAAGGACACGGGCGGCAACGAATTCTTCCAGCTCTACCGTTACGATTTCGCCGACGGCAAGGCGACCCGGTTGACGGACGGGAAGTCGCGCAACACCGGGCCGGTCTGGTCCAACGGCGGGCAGGGGATCGCCTACGGCTCGACGCGCCGCACCGATAACGACGTGGACATCTATGTGGTCGATCCCGCGAACCCCAAGTCCGACCGGCTCGTGGCCGAGATGAAGGGCGGCGGCTGGCAGGTCGACGACTGGTCGCCGGACGACCGGACGCTGCTGGTGACCGAAGGCATCTCGATCAACGAGAGCTACCTGTGGCTGGTGGACGTCGCGACGGGGAAAAAGACGCTGCTCACCGACAAAGGCGGCAAGGACAAGGTCTCCTTCGGCAACGCTCAGTTCGCCAAGGACGGCAAGGGCCTCTACGTGACGCTCGATCGGGACTCGGAATTCCAGCGGCTGGCCTACACGGACCTCGCGGCCAAGAAGTTCGACTACCTGACGCCGGACACGGCGGACGTGGACGAGTTCGATCTCTCTCCCGACGGCAAGACGATCGCCTACGTGGCCAACGAGAAGGGCCTGAGCGTCCTCCACCTCTTCGACACCGCCGGCCGCCGGGAGCTGCCGGGTCCGAAGCTGCCGCTGGGCACCATCTCCGGCGTGCAGTGGCACAAGGACGGCGCAATCCTGGGATTCACCCTGGAGACGGCCCGCGCCAATTCCGACGCGTACTCCTACGACGTCAAGACGGGAAAGGTCGACCGCTGGACCTTCAGCGAGACCGGCGGGCTGAACGCGGCCAACTTCTCGGAGCCCGAGTTGATCTCCTGGAAGAGCTTCGACGGGCGCGAGATTACGGGCTTTCTCTACAAGCCGCCGGCGAAGTTTACCGGCAAGCGCCCGGTCTCCATCGACATCCACGGCGGCCCCGAGGGCCAGGCGCGTCCCGATTTCATCGGTGTCTGGAACTACCTGTTGAACGAGCTGGGTGTTGCGATCATCCTGCCGAACATCCGCGGCTCCTCCGGATACGGAAAGTCGTTCCTCAAGCTGGACAACGGGGACCTGCGCGAAGGAGCCTACAAGGACATCGGCTCTCTTCTCGACTGGATCAAGACCCGGCCCGAGCTCGACGCGCAGAGGATCATCGTCGGCGGCGGAAGCTACGGCGGCCACATGACGCTGGCGGTGGCGTACCTCTACAGCGACCGCATTCGGTGCGCGGTCGACGTGGTGGGCCCGTCCAACCTGGTCACGTTCCTCCAGAACACGTCCGGATATCGCCAGGACCTGCGGCGCGTCGAGTACGGCGACGAGCGCGATCCGCAGATGCACGCGTTCCTGGAAAAGACGGCCCCGCTGAACAACGCCGACAAGATCCGCAAGCCCCTCTTCGTGATTCAGGGATTCAACGACCCGCGCGTCCCGCGCACGGAGTCCGAGCAGATGGTGCAGAAGATCCGCGGGATCGGCACTCCGGTCTGGTATCTCATGGCCAAGG
>JBDTXY010000055.1:0-11477 GCA_040005945.1 Acidobacteriota bacterium | reverse complement strand
AACGCAAGCGTTCGTCATCCCGAGGCGCGTGGGCGCCGAGGGATCCCGCGCTCGAAGCGCGAGGGTCATAATCGAGCCCGGATCGTTCGCTCCGCTCAGGATGACGGCGATATAGTCGCGGCTTCCATAGGAGGAACCGATGTCGACCACCACTCAAACCGCCCCGTCCCCGGCCACGACCAACCCGAAGCAGCAGTTTCTGGATGCGTACGAGAAGGAGCACCAGAAGACGATGCGCGTGCTGCGCGCGTATCCGAAGGACCAGTCCGAGCTCCAGCCCCATCCCAAGTGCAAGACCGCGCGCGAGCTGGCGTGGATGTTCGTGATCGAACAGGGAGCGATGGAGAAGGCCTTGACGACTGGCTTCGACTTTTCCAAGCCGCCCGCCTTCCCGCCCGCTCCCGAGTCGATGGACGCCATCTTCTCCGCCTTCGAACAGGGCCACAGGAAAGTCATGGGCCTCGTTCAAGGGCAGCGGGACGAGGAGATGTTCACGCCCATGAAGTTCTTCGCGGGTCCCGGGAAAATCGAAGACACGCCCCGGATCGAGGTGATCTGGACCTTTCTCTGCGATCAGATTCACCATCGCGGGCAGTTCTCGATCTACCTGCGCATGGCCGACGGGAAGGTGCCGGCCATCTATGGGCCGTCGCTCGACGAGCCCTGGATGTAACGCCCCGACAAGAAAGCCTCCCTCACTCGGCCCTTCCGCGCGGAGGTGGAGTGTGAGGGAGGCAGAAGAGTGGGCGCGGCGAGCTCGCGCTCAACTCAGGGTGTCGTCGTCCTCCACGTTCTGTGTCCGCGATCGTTTCGCGGCTGGAAGAATCCCGGAGGTTCCCAGCCTGCCGCGGGAGTCGCCCGCGGACCCGATGCCGGTGAATCCGTTGCGCCAGTGGAAGTCGTTGCCCACTTCCCAGGCTCTGGCAGAGCCCCTGGAGCCGAAATTGCGATCTCGTTGGGGGAAGGCCGCTTGATTCGCCATCGTCAACTCCTTCCAACGCCTGGAGCTTGCAAACTGCGCGCCCGACTTCCTTAAGCCTTCTTCTCGCAAGGCTTGTTGTTAGAACCTCCGCCGGAGGTTGGCGCGCCGATCGTCTTCGGTTGCCGGCCCCTTGCCTCGGGTCTCGTCTTCGGGCGTCAGTCCCAGGCGGTTCTTCCGGGCGCGGTTCCAGAAGCGGTGCTCCGCGATCGCATCGAGGAAGCTCTGGATCAAGGCCGGAGACGCCGACTCACCGGAGACGATCACTCCTGCTTCAGAGGTCCCGCCGTTTCCCTTGCCCTTGCCGGTGCCCTGGGGACCGAGGACGCCCGGGCACGCCCGCAGCAGGTCGAGCCCCTCGGTCGTGGCGGCAATCGCCTTGCAATGGCGATACGCCTCCGTCACGAACTCGAGTGCGTCTCGCTCCTCCGTGAGTGCCGCAATGCTCTCTGCTCCGCCCGGCACGTAAACGGCGTCGAACAGCACGGAAGAAACGGTCAGGAAGCTGAAGTCGATCAGCATCTCCTCGCCGTTTTCGCCTTTGAGGACCCCCATTCGCGGCGCGATGATCTTGCCCGCCGCGCCGCCGCGTTCGAGCGCGTCCTTGACCTGTTTGAGCGAAGCCGCGTCGACCCCCTCCGCCGCGAGAATCGCGACCTTTCGCGTGGCAATCGTGTTCTTCACCGTATTCGCCATGCTCAGAGCGGGTGACGCGGCGGCCGCCCTTGCCTTGCGCCGGGGCTGGAAGCGGGCGGGATCCCCGTCGGCCGGGATGCTGTGATTGATCGGAAGCTCCATCTTCGGAATCTCACGGAAGCCCAGACCCTCCGCCACGCGCGCCGCGAGCCCCTCGTCGACGAGGTTGAGCATCGCGACCATGCGCTGCCGGATCGGCACACGCTCGACTTTGCTCAGTTCGAACCGCAGCGCTTCCACAATGTGATCCTTCTCCGGCGCGGACTGACTGTTGAAGAAGAGCGAGGCTTGGGTGAAATGGTCGAAGAACTTCTCGGAACGGGCGCGGACCTTGGTCCCCTCCACCCGCTCGGGAAACGTCGCGAACCCCGCCGCGAGCGAGCTCGCCTGCATCGGGCAGCCTCCGCCGATCGAATTGGGCTCGTAGGACACCCTTCCGCGGTTGATGGTCTGGCGCATGTGCCCGTCGCGCTGGTTGTTGTGCACCGGAGCGGTGGGCCGGTTGATCGGGATCTCGTGGAAGTTGGGCCCGCCCAGGCGCTTGAGCTGCGTGTCCGTGTAAGAGAAGAGGCGCCCCTGGAGCAACGGGTCGTTGGAGAAGTCGATGCCCGGGACGATGTGGCCGGGATGGAACGCGACCTGCTCGGTTTCGGCGAAAAAGTTGTCGGGGTTGCGATTGAGCGTCAGTCGGCCGATCCGCTCCACGGGGACGAGCTCCTCAGGGATGATTTTCGTGGGATCCAGAAGATCGAAGTCGAAGTCGTGCTCGCGCGCCTCCTCGACGATCTGGACTCCCAGCTCCCACTCGGGGTAGTTGCCCTGCTCGATCGCGTCCCAGAGATCGCGGCGGAGAAAATCCGGGTCCTTGCCGGAGATCTTCTGCGCTTCGTCCCACGCCACGGAGTGCATCCCCAGGAGCGGCTTCCAGTGGAACTTGACGAATCGCGAGTTCCCCGCCTCGTCGACGAAGCGAAACGTGTGGACTCCGAAGCCCTCCATCATCCGGAAGCTCCGCGGGATCGCGCGGTCCGACATGACCCACATGATCATGTGCATGGACTCCGGCATCAGCGAGATGAAGTCCCAGAACGTGTCGTGGGCGGAGGCCGCCTGCGGCATCTCGTTGTCGGGTTCGGGCTTGACCGCGTGAATCAAGTCGGGGAACTTGATCGCGTCCTGAATGAAGAAGACCGGGATGTTGTTGCCGACCAAGTCGAAGATCCCTTCCTCCGTGTAGAACTTGACCGCGAAACCCCGGGCATCGCGTGCGAGATCCGTGGAGCCGCGGGAGCCGGCGACCGTCGAGAAGCGCACGAAAACGGGCGTGCGCACGCTGGGGTCCTGCAGGAACCCGGCCTTGGTGTATCGCGACATGTTCTCGTAGACGTGGAAGTAACCGTGGGCGCCGCTACCGCGGGCATGCACGATGCGCTCGGGGATGCGCTCGTGGTCGAAGTGGGTGATCTTCTCGCGGAAGTGGAAGTCCTCCAGAAGCGACGGCCCGCGCTCCCCCGCCTTCAGCGTGTTCTGGTTGTCGTTGACGCGGGTTCCCTGATTCGTGGTCAGCAACTGACCGGCGCCGTCCTCTTTGAACACGGCCAGGTCGGCCGCTTTGGGATTGGCCGGTCGCGCGAGGCTGGATGACTGTCCCGCCGCCAAATCCGGATTGGCGGGCTGACTCGCCGGCTTCCGAGATGGAGACGCGACGTGACCCTTGTCCTTGCGATCCGGGTTCGCTCCGGGGGTCTGTTGCGGCGACTTCGGCTTTGGCTTTTCTTTGCCGCCGCCGCGATTGTTCGTTTTCATTTTGTCGAGCTCCTGTGAGGCATTCGGGCGTTAGCCGTTCGGGTTGCCAAGTCCGACCGCAACTGCAAGAAGCGGGCCGCGACGCGATCGAGCGGTATGGAGTTTGCAGACGCGGGGCCCGGAGGCAAAACCATGAAAACCCCGGAGTCGGCGACCAAGAAACAGATCGAGGATCTGCTCTATCAAGCCCTCGAGACCGAAATGGGCGGCGTCGAGGTCTATCGGATGGCCATCCTCTGCGCAAGGAACGCGGATCTCAAGGAGGAGTGGACGAAATACCTCGGGCAGACGGAACGCCACGTCGAGGTCGTCCGCGGCATCTTCGACGCGTTGGGACTGGATCCCGCGGCGACGACACCCGGCCGCCAGATCGTCCGCGACAAGGGGAAGGCGCTGTTGTCGGCCATGCGGAAGGCTCTCCAGGACGCGCCGCAGGCGGCCCAGATCGTCGCCGCCGAATGCGTCGTGGACGCGGAAACCAAGGACCATGGAAATTGGAGGCTCATCGGAGCCCTCGCAGGGAGCGCGACGGGAGCTGCGAAGAAGGCGTTCACCGAAGCGTACGATGAAGTCGAGGATGAGGAGGACGAGCATCTGTACCACACGCAGGGTTGGTGCCGGGAGCTCTGGCTCGACTCGCTCGGTCTCTCCGCACAGCTCCCGCCGCCGGAGGAGAAGAAGGACGTGAAGACGGCCGCGCAAGCCGCCCGCGCCGCGGAGCCGCGCAAGCCCGCCGTCAGGAAGACCGGCAATGGCGGTCGGAGGCCTCAGGCGAGGGCGTAGCGCCCTCCGTCGGCGGTCCCACGCGTAAGAATCAGGGCCGCGGGCTGTGCCTTGAGAGTCCCTTCTTGACCGCGGCATCGATCAGATTCCAGAGCTTGCCTTCGGCCTCTTTCTCGATCGTATCTTCACGAGCATCCAGGGAGTGCTCCACGGCTTCGAGCTCGCGGTTGCGTGCCTCGAGCTCCCGATGGCGGGCTTGAAGCTCCTCTTGTTGGGTTCGAAGCTCCTCCAATTCGCCGTGAAATTCCTCCCGCTCGGCGTCTCCCGCCGGGGCGGCGTCTTCGGTGTCGGCATCCTCGCCGTCGGCATGATCCATCCGATCGACCAGCCGGTCCATGGCCTCCTCTTCACGATCCAGCGCCTGCTCCTTCTCCTCGAGGGATTCCTGCCGGCGGCGAAGATCTTCCTGCTCGGGCTCGAGCGCGCGGAGCGGGAAAAACAGGGCGCGGGCCTCTTCCAGCGTCGCGGGGTCCTCGATCACCGAGGACTTTCCGGCCCGCCGGAACCAGAGGAAGTCGCCGTTGCGCTTGGCCCGAACGCGGCTGTATTCGTCGATCGAGATGTTCGTGCTGGTCATCGAGCCAGCGATCGACAGGACGTAGGAGTCGGCGGGGGTGGCTTCGGACGCGTGCCCTCGGCCCGAGGTCCCGGCAGACGCGGCGGCCGGCGGGGCGGTCGACCCCGCGACCAGAACAGCCGCCGTCGCGAGCACTCTGGCGAGACGGCGAATCCCGAGGCTTCCGAACGGCTGCGGCATCGCGCACCTCCCGTTTCGAGGGATACGCACCCGGGCGGCGGAGGTTACGGACCCTCGGGTTTCTGCGACCACAGCTCGATTTCGTCGGCCAGGTGCTGGTCGATCCCTGCCGGCGCCAGGGGCTTGCTGACCCAGTACCCCTGCATCTCATCGCAGCCGTACTCCTGCAGCCGGAGAAATTGGTCTTTGGTCTCGACGCCTTCCGCCGTGACGCTGAGCCGCGATCCGTGCGCCATCTCGACGATGGCCCGCACGATCCCGGCGTCGGCGGGATTGGCCGGAAGATCCGTGACGAAGGACCGGTCGATCTTGAGCGAAGTGACGGGGTAGCGCTTGAGGTAGCTCATGGCGGAGTAGCCCGTCCCGAAGTCGTCGATCGCGATCCCGACGCCCATGCTCCGAAGCTGATTGAGGTTGGCCACAACGATGTCCGCTTCCTCCATCGCGATCGACTCGGTGATCTCGACCTCGAGGTGCCGGGGCTCCAGGTCCGCGTCCGAAAGCGCCTCCACCACGATCTTCACGAGGTCGCGCTCGCGAAACTGGCGCGAGGAGAAGTTGACCGCGATCCGCAGATCGACTAACCCGGTGCGATGCCAGATCTTGAGTTGGCGGCATGCGGTGCGCAAGACCCACTCGCCCAGCGGAAGGATCAGCCCGCTCTCCTCTGCCAGCGGGATGAACGTGGTGGGCATGACGAGACCCTTGTCGGGATGTTGCCAGCGAACGAGCGCTTCCAGGCCCACGATCCGGCCGCTGACGAGGCTGACCAGCGGCTGATAATGCAGCAGAAATTCGTCGCGGTCCAGCGCCTGCTGAAGTCCGCTCTGCAGCGAAAGACGCTCGACGGCCTTGGCCGTCAGCTCGGGCGTGCAGAGTTGGAAATTGTTCCCGCCCTTGTCCTTGGCCCGTTGCAGCGCCGCATCGGCGTTGCGCAACAGCGTGTCGTCGTCTTCCCCGTCGTTGGGGTACGTCCCGATTCCGACGCTCGCCGTGATCTGGATGGAGTGGCCGTCCAACTGAAACGCGTGCCCGACGATGGCGAGCAGCTTCTGCGCCACCCCGCTCATGTCGTCGCCCTGGCGCACCTCCGGCATGAGGACGACGAACTCATCCCCTCCCACGCGTGCGACGGTGTCGAACTGCCGGAGACGTCTCTTGAGACGAAGGGCCAGGGACTGCAGCAGCCGATCCCCGATCGCATGCCCCCAGGAGTCATTGACCACCTGGAAGGAGTCCAGACCGACGTAGGCCACCGCGAGCTTGCGCTGGTGCCGCTTGGCCTGGGCCAGCTCGAGCTGCAGGCGCTCCATGAAGCGAACCAGATTGGGAAGCTTCGTCAGCGGATCGCTATACGCCTGCTCGGCGATCTGCGCGTCGGAGCGCTTCCGATTCGTGATGTCGACCAGCGTTCCGATCGCGGCGGGCCGTCCCTCGAACTCGGTCGCCGATCCGATGATCTCGACCTCGATTCGCTCGCCATTTTTCCGGAACGCGCCGAAGCTGTAGCGCACGGCCTGACGCTCGCCCTCGATCCACCGCCGGAGGGCACCCAGGACCGTCGGTTGATCCTCCTCGGCCACCATGCTGACGACGGAGTCCAGCGCCAGTAGCTCCTGCTGCGAATAGCCGAAGACCTCCGCGATTTTCGCGTTGACGTATCGATACCGTCCGTCCTGGATCAGATAGATGCCCACGAGGGACTGCTCGACGAGGCATCGAAACTCGGGCGCGACCGAGAGGAGGGCCTCTTCGGTTCGCCGCCGGTCCGTGACGTCGCGGAGGACCGCGATGACGCCCCGGATCGTCCCGTTTCCATCGCGATGGGGAGCGTAGACCGCGCTGATCCAGCGGGAGCTCCCCGACGGCAGGGCGGGCCAGGAAAAGTCGTGAGACGTCACGGTTTCTCCGGCGAGGGCCCGTTCGAACAGGGGGGCGATTCCCTGGTCTCTCAGGTGAGGAAAGACCTCGAAGGTTTCGCGACCCAGCACCTCGGCGGGGGAAAACCCGGTGAGCGTTTCCATGAAGGAATTCCAGGTCACGTGCCGCAGATCACGGTCGTAGGCGACGATGCCTTCGCCCGCGCTGGCGATGAGCTCGGCGCTCAGCAGCTCGGTATCCGGCCCCAGCGGCAAAGCCTCCTCGAACGGCGCGGTGTTCATGGGGAATTGGAGCGCGGAAAGCCGCGAATGGGCCCGAAGTCGTCTTCCAAGTCTTCGGCGAACTCCGCAAGTGTCTCTTCAAGACTTGAGGCTTGCAGACGCTCGAGCTCGCCGCGGGGAGTCGGCAAAATCATCGTTGTACTGAACAGCTGGAGTCCTATCTATTGTAGCAGGAGGACTTGGGCTAGAACCAAGCCCTTCCGACGACGGCAGTTAACCGCCGCGGCGGGGGCCCGTTTCCGGACTCGATTCCTCCAAGCGGCAGTGCTCGAACTCGATGGGCTCCCGGGCGTTGAATTTCACGACGTCGAAGTACGGCGAAAGATCGAAGTCCTGCGGAACGCAGAGGCTGGGGTGGCGGGCGCTCAGGACGCCGCTGTAGACATGCCGGGTCGGGCGGCCCAGAAGCCACCGCCGCAGCCGCCCCCTTTGGATCGTGTTGCGGCGGATGTGCTGGGGCAGGATCTTGAAGCCGACCTGCGCGAAGGCCTCGGCCAAGAGGGAGGAGCAGATCGTTTCGGTTTCCTTTCCGCTGCCGAAATGGAGCGCCTCTTCGCGCAGGCGCATCGGGATGAGCGTGAACGGCAGGAGGTAGCGGAAAAGATCGAAGATGTTGCGCCGGTCGTAGGAAAAGCCGACGCGGGCGAGCACGAAGTCCAGGACGATCGCAATCTGTTCCTTGGTCAGGCCGAAGGGGCGGCACACCCGCATGTTGTAGTCGATGTACTTCACCAGCGGAGAGACGACGACGCCGCCGTCCAGAAGCGCTTCGACGATCAGATACCGCGCCTCGCGCCCAAACTGCCGTTGAATGTCCACCCTCCGCGCGGGATTGCGCACGAGAGCGCTGCCGATGTAGATCGCGGTATGGGACCAGGACGACATCGTCAGGTACTTGACGACCTGCGAGACGCGCTGGTCCCCGTCGACCAGGACCACGTCGCCGGGGCGGATCCGGCTCTTGAGCCGTTCGGGATCGTTGAATACGAAGCGCCGGTACTCGCGGCGCGGAAGCGTCAGCTGCCGGACGAACCACTGCGCCAGGACCTGGTGCGGTGAGCGCACGCTTCATTGTGCTCCACCCGCGGGCCGCCTGCTAGCATCCGCGCATGAGCACGAATCCGGTCGCCGCCGAGAGCCCCGCCCCGCGCCGGCGGCGGCCGCCTCCCGGGCCGCGCAGCCGCTGGCCCCTGCATAGCCTGCCCGCGTTCGCGCGCGACATCCTGGGATTCCTGACGCGCGCGACGCGCGAGTACGGCGACACCGTTCGCATCCCTCTGCCCGGGCGCGAGGCCCTTTTCCTGAACCGGCCGCAGGACATCGAGACCGTGCTGCTGACGCAACGGACGAACTTCGTCAAGCACAGCTTCTTCTGGCGGCACGTGACCGCGATCTTCGGCAACGGTCTGCTGACGAGCGAGGGCGAGTTCTGGCTCCGGCAGCGGCGTTTGGCGGCGCCCGCGTTTCATCCGGACCGGATCGCCGCCTACGGCGACGTGATGACGGCGTATGCGGAGCGACAGGCCCTGGGCTGGCAGGACGGCGAAGTTCGCGACGTCCACGCCGACATGATGCGGGTGACGATGGAGATCGTCTCCAAGACCCTCTTCGACGTGGAGGTCGAGAAGGACGTGGACCAGATCGGGCGCTCCTTCGATCTGGTGATCCGCGAGATCGCCAAGCGCTTCCGGCGGCCCGTGAAAATCGCGGACTGGGTGCCCCTGCCCGGCAACCTGCGTTATCGCCGGGGCGTCGCGCTCCTGGACCGGCTGATCGCGCGGGTTCTGGCGGAGCGGCGGGCGCGCCCGGGCGATCGCGGCGACCTGCTCTCGATGCTCCTGGCGGCGCGCGACGACGACGGGCGGCCGATGTCGGACAAGCAGCTTCGCGACGAGCTCATCACGCTCTTCTTAGCCGGCCACGAGACCACGGCGATCACGCTGTCCTGGACGCTGTTCCTCCTGGCGAAGAATCCGGGAGTCGAGGAGCGGGCCTGCCGCGAGATCGCCGAAGTCGCCGGAGATCGGCTGCCCACGGCCGCGGACCTCCCGCGCCTGGGTTACGCCGAGGCGGTCGTGAAGGAGTCGTTGCGGCTCTATCCTCCGGCCTACGTGATCGGGCGCGAGTCGCTCGAGGCGTGCGTCATCGGCGAGTACGAAGTGCCGCCGCACACCACGATCTATTTCAGCCCCTGGGTCCTCCACCGCGATCCGCGGCACTTCGCGCAACCCGAAGCCTTCCGGCCCGAACGCTGGCTCGACGGCAGCACCGCGAAGCTTCCCAAGTACGTCTCCATTCCCTTTGGCGGGGGCCCGAGAGTCTGCATCGGCGAACGGTTCGCGATGATGGAAGGCGTGCTCGTGCTCGCGACGATCCTTCGCCGCTGCCGCCTCGAAATGGTCGGCCCGGATCCGACGCCCTTTCCGTCGATCACGCTGCGCCCCGACGGTGGGCCGATCATGAGGGTTGCGAAGAGATCGTTTTCAGTCGATCCGTCATCGGTCGGACCTGAGAACTGACCACAGACAACTAGTCCAGCGGTATTTCTCCCGGAAGTTTGCCGCGATTGGCCGGGTCGCGGTGCGCGTGCCGCCGTTGCACGAAGGGTTCCACGGCGTAACAAATGGGGCATTTCAAGCGGCCGTCGTCGGGGATGGGCGAGAAGCGGAACGACTGACAGTCCTTGCAGATCCAGCGTGCGAAACGGCGTTCTTCGCGGGGCTCGTCCATCTTCTAAAGCGGATCCTATCGCTCATCGGGAGCGGTGGCTTTGATGGCCGCGAAATCCACAATCGAACGGTACAAACGATTGGACCGTGCGCGGCCGCTCGGGACGTGCTCAGGGCGCTCGTGGCAGCAAGCGCCGCGCCCGAGAATCGAGAGAACGAACTCGACGCGGTAAAGTGACGCGGCCGCCTGGCGGCTTCACCGGATCCTAGAGGTATGGATGCAAGGGAAGCTCAGACTCTACCGGGAACCTCTCGCCATCGCCGGCCTCTTCATCGAGGCCACGTTCCTCTCCTCCGCCAACGCCGATGAGCCGGACTTGCTGGACAATCGGTTGGCGCGGGGCCTGAAAGAGGCCGAAAGCCGCCGCGACCCTCTCCGACAGCCGGAGACTCGCTATGCGACGCCGCGGGCGCCGAGGTTCGATACGACCGCTGGGTTCTGGGTATGCCAGAACTCCACGCGCTCGTTGACGGCCTTCAAGAACATCTCGAGCCGCTGAAGTACGTCGAAGACCAGCACCGCACCGTCTACCGTCCGGCAGGAAAAGTGGATTGTGTTGGTCGTGCGGTCGAGACGGAATCGCTGATAGATCGGAGACTCGGACCCAGTGATCCGGAAAGCCTCTGCCCAGCGCTCGTCGACTCGTCCCATCAACGCGATCGAGTATCGGGTCTCGGTCCCCTGAGGCTCCCCTTGCAGGGTCGAGTGATCCTCCACCACCACCGATGCCTCTCCACCTGGGGCTAATTGCATAACGTCCCTTTCGCTGAGGGATGAAATGAGGCAATTCCGAGGCCAGTTCCTAAGCTATTGAAACAGCGGTTGTTAAAAAACGGGGGGGCTCGAAGGACCGGGAAAAGTGTTACTGGGAGTGACGATGCAACCTGTCCATCTGGACAGCTTGCCTTGTCCATCCGGACAGCTTGCCTTGTCCATCCGGACAGCCGGCGCTCGAGCGTTGAGCCAGCCAGCTGTCCGGAATGAATATCTAGAGTCGGCCCGTCAACACGAGCACGAGAACGATCAGAAGAACCAGACCCAGTCCGCCGGTCGGTGCGTAGCCCCAATTGCGGCTATACGACCAGCGCGGCATGGCTCCGAGGGCGAGAACAACGAGAACGATCAACAGGATGACGCCCATGGTTTTCCTCCTTCACGTACTCGCCGTTAAAGAGCAAGCCCTATGCCAGAGAAACTGCGCGTCTCACGGCGCCGTAGTGCTGTCGCGGGCCTCCCGATTCGCCGACGCTCGGACGTCAGCCTGTCCCGACATCGAGAAAACCCTTGGGGAACTCTGAGGGAACTCTCAGCGCGTCGACGACGTATGAGAGCTCGTGTCGATGTCTCTCACTGCGGCAGTAACCCCACGCGCTTGGACGCGTCCCAACCTCAAGGAGGACCTCATGAAGGAGTATCGGAAGCTCGGAGTCCTGGTTCTTGCCGGTGTCGGCGCACTCTCCCCGGCGTTGGCCCAGACATCCGCCATTCCCGACAGCGCGTTCGCGCAAAAGGCCGCCGCGGGCGGAATAATCGAAGTCGAAGCCAGCAAGATCGCCTTGCAGAA
>JBDTXY010000054.1:0-11639 GCA_040005945.1 Acidobacteriota bacterium | reverse complement strand
GAGCAGGCGACCTCCGTCGAGATGTTCGAGACGGGCATCAAGGTCATCGATCTGCTGGAGCCGTACACGAAGGGGGGCAAGACCGGCCTCTTCGGCGGCGCGGGCGTCGGCAAGACCGTCATGATCCAGGAACTCATCAACAACGTTGCCATGCACCACGGCGGCTTCTCGGTCTTCTCGGGCGTGGGGGAGCGCACGCGTGAAGGCAACGATCTGTACCACGAGATGACGGAGTCCGGCGTCATCACCCCGGGCGATCCGGTCAAGTCCAAGGCCGCGCTGATCTACGGCCAGATGACCGAGCCGCCGGGCGCGCGCCTGCGGGTGGGGCTGACGGGTCTGACGGTGGCCGAATATTTCCGCGACACCGAGGGCAAGGACGTGCTCCTCTTCATCGACAACATCTTCCGCTTCACGCAGGCGGGCTCGGAGGTCTCGGCGCTGCTGGGACGGATGCCGTCGGCGGTCGGTTACCAACCCAACCTCGCGACGGAGATGGGCGAGCTCCAGGAGCGGATCACCTCGACCAAGAAGGGCTCCATTACGTCGGTGCAGGCGATCTACGTGCCGGCCGACGACCTGACGGATCCGGCGCCGGCGGCCGCGTTCGCGCACTTGGACGCCACGACGGTGCTCTCCCGCGCGATCTCCGAGATGGGCATCTATCCGGCGGTGGATCCGCTGGCTTCGACCTCGACGATTCTCTCGGCCCGGGTCGTGGGCGAAGAGCACTACAAGTGCGCGCGCGACGTCCAGGCCGTCCTCCAGAAGAACAAGGACCTGCAGGACATCATCGCGATCCTGGGCATCGACGAGCTTTCCGAGGAGGACAAGTTAGTCGTCGGACGCGCGCGCCGCATCCAGCGCTTTCTCTCGCAGCCCTTCTTCGTGGCGCAGCAGTTCACGGGCCTGGAGGGGCGGTACGTCAAGATCGCCGACACGATCAAGGGCTTCCGCGAGATCGTGGACGGCAAGTGCGACGACATGCCCGAGCAGGCGTTCTACATGGTCGGCACGCTGGAAGAGGCCCGGGAGAAGGCGAGTCAGCTGGCCAAGGTCGCCTGAGGCGCGCGCCCATGCCCCTTCAGCTTCTCGTCGTGACCCCCGAGCGCAAGGTCGTCGAGACCCAGGCCGAGGAAGTGCAGCTGCCGGGCTCCGAGGGCTATCTCGGAATCCTGCCGGGCCACACTCCGCTCATCACCTTGTTGAAGACCGGGGTTCTCTCCTACCGCGGCGCCGGGCGCTCCGGAGCCCTCGCGGTCTCTGCCGGATTTGCCGAGATCTCCAACGACCGCGTCTCGGTGCTCGCGGATCTGGCGGAGGCCGCCCCCGAGATCGACGCGGCGGCGGCCGAGCGCGAGCGCGGCAAGGCCGAGGAAGAGATGAAGACGGCCGGTGCCGACACGCTCGATGGAATCCGCGATCGTTTCGAGCTGGCAGAGGCCCGCCTGGCCGTGTCACGCCGGCCCAGCTGAGCGCCGGCTCCATCCGGGAGAAGACCTTGCCCGACGATCCGACCGCAGCGCCCCAGACGGTCCAGGCGAATCCTTCCAAGCCGGAAGAGCGATTCTTAGCCGGGCCCCGATCGCGCTGGAAGGAGTTCGTCTCGGTCCTGCGATTCATGGGCGAGTTCGTCCGCGGTTTTCGCACGCTCCATTTCGTTGGCCCCTGTGTCACGGTCTTCGGTTCGGCCCGGTTCCAGGAGGAGAACCCGTACTACCAGTTGACGCTGCAGGTGGGCGCCGCTCTGGCGCGAATGGGATTCACGGTCATGACGGGGGGCGGACCGGGCTTGATGGAAGCGGCCAGCCGCGGCGCCAAGGAGGCCGGAGGCTTCACGGTCGGTTGCAACATCGTGCTGCCCGAGGAACAGAAGCTCAACCCGTACCTGGATCATGCGATTGCCTTCGACCACTTCTTCGTCCGCAAGGTCATGCTGGTGAAGTACTCGTACGCGTTCGTCGTGATGCCCGGAGGCCTGGGCACGATGGATGAGCTCTTCGAGGCGCTGACGCTGATTCAGAACAAGAAGATCGACAGCTTCCCGGTCGTCCTGATGGGCGGCGAATACTACCGGCCACTGATGGGCGTGCTGGCCAAGATGGTGCGGGCGGGCACGATCGCCAACACCGACTTGGACCTACTCCTGTTGACCGACTCGGTCGAACAGGCGATGAGCCACATCGAAAAGCACGCGGTCCAGCCCTTCAAGCTCCGGAGAGCGGCCCAGAAGGCCGCGATGCCCAAGAAGTGAGGCGGCGCTAGGCGCTAGGGCTTTCGGTATCCCGGTCCGCGCAGCGCCTTCCCGGGCGCCGCGCCGGTGATCTTGCCGGAGTCCACGACCAGGACACCGTTGACCGCGACGTACGGAATGCCCTCGCTGTACTGATTGGGTTTCTCGAACGTCGCTTTCGCGTTGACGGTCTGGGGATCGAAGAGGGTCAGATCCGCCGCGAAGCCGACCTTGACGAGGCCCCGGTCCGGGATCCCGGCCGCCTCGGCCGCGAAGGACGTCATCTTGCGAACCGCCTCCTCCAGGCGCAGCACCTTCTCGTCGCGCACGTAGTAACCCAGGATGCGCGCGGCGGATCCCCAGCCGCGGGGGTGCGATGTCTCGTTGGCGAAAGGGCCGTCGGTCGCCTTGGCCTGGGAGTCGGTGCCGAAGGAGACGAGCGGGTGGGCGAGCGCGGTCCGCACGTCCTTCTCGTCCATGATCGCGATGATGCACGCCGCGTTGGCGCGGTCGGCGAGCACGATGTCGATGACCACGTCGCGCGGGTCCTTCTTCTCGACGGCCGCGATGTCGGCGATCGTCTTGCCCTCGTAGGACTTCAGTTTCGGATCCAGCACCTCGGCGACCATCACGCCTGCGGCGCCTCCCGCGCCCCTCCACTGGTTCTCCCAGTCCTTGGTGTCCTGGTCCATCTCGGCCTTGACGCGCTCGCGCGTTTTCGGGTCGGCGAGACGCTTCAAGAGCGGCTCGCGGCCTCCTTCGCGGACCCATGGCGGCAGGCACGCGTCCAGGCCGTTCGAGGCGCGGTTCCACGGGTATTGATTGGCGGCGACGTCGATTCCCCGCGCGCGGGCGTCCTCGAACTTCTTGAGGATCTCGGGCATCCGGCCGAAGTTGGGCGCGTAGGCGGTCTTCAGGTGCCAGACCTGCGCGCGGATCCCGGCCTCCTGCGCGATGCGGAAGACCTCGTCGAGCGACGCGTCGATCCGGTTGGACTCGGACCGCTGGTGCGTGAAGTAGGCGCCGCCGTACTTCGCCGCGACCTTCGCCATGGCGATGAGCTCCTCTGTCGAGTTGTAGATGTCCGGGATGTACTGCAGCGACGACGACACGCCGAGCGCGCCCTCGCGCATCGCCTGGTCGACCGCGTCCGTCATGCGCCGGAGCTCCTCCGGCGTTGCGCGGCGGTTTTCCTTGCCGATGACGAAGTCCCGCAGCCCCCCGGCCCCGACGAAGGTCCCGAGGTTGATCGCGGTTCCGCGTCGCTCGAGCGTATCGAAGTAACCACCCAGTGTCCGGAAGTCCGGCGTGTAGCCGTACTTCGTATAGAGGTCCTTCCTCTCGGCGAGCATGCGATCGTTGAACGGCGCGATCGACTCACCCTCCCCGGTCACCTCCGTCGTGATGCCCTGCGTGATCTTGGACGCCGCGCGCTTGTCGACCAACACGTTGTACTCGGACTGGCCGAGCAGGTCGATGAAGCCCGGTGCCACGACCAAACCGCTCGCATCGAGCGTGCGCGTGGCGGCATGGCCCGCGAGCTTTCCCACCGCCGCGATCTTTCCCCCGCGGACTCCGACGTCGGCCGCAAACCAGGGAGCGCCCGAGCCGTCGACCACTCGGCCGCCGGTGATCAGAAGATCGAATGGGGGGTCGACCGGCGACGGCAGCGCCAAAAGGCCCGCGGGCAGCGCGAGATAGAGCAACAGTGTTTTCATGAGGCGTAACTCTATGCCGACTCTCGCGGCTCCGTTCACGCTCCGTTCACGTCCGTGGGCATAGAGTGGTTGCCGATGAGGCGCACGATCGCATGGGCCGTGCTGGTGGCCGCCATTTCCGCCGCCCCCGCCGCGGCGCTGCCGACCCCGACGCCCCGCAGCCAGAGCCACGGCAATTCGCTGTCGGGCACGGTGATGCGGGTGGACACGATCTCCAAGACGTTTATCGTGCGCGCCCCCTCGGGAGCCGAGACGACGCTCGTGCGGACCAGCGCGACCCGGGTTTACGGGGAAAAATTGCAGCCGGGCAATCGGGTGGTGGTGCGCTGGCTGGCCAAAGACGGAAAGAAAATCGCAACGTCCGTTCGCGTCGAATCCGCGGCGCTCGCGGCCGCGACCCCCACCGCTCCCGCCGGAACGCGCTAGCAGGCCGCTAAGGGCCCAGCCGGCAGAAAAAGAGCTCGGTGTTGCGGATCCCGTTTTCGGGAAAGTCCTGCTTGGTGTACTCGACCGAGAATCCGAGCCCCCGCAGCGTCTCGTCCAAGTCGATGCCATACGCGCGATAGGCCAGCGCCCGGCCGTCTTCCGCGTTCGCGTTGCCGTGGTACTCGGGCTCCATCAGATGGCGGTCGCGGGACGGATCCGCCGGATCGACGATCTCGACGCGGGTGACCGTGGCGCAGTGGCGAAAATGGGGAACCGTGAAGAGATAGACGCCGGCGGGGCGGAGGATGCGGCGGATCTCGCGGTGCGCGGCTTCCGCCAGGCGCACGTGTTCCATCACGTCGCTGGTCACGACGACGTCGAAGCTCGCGTCGGGAAACGTGAGGCGCTCGAGATTCTGGTTCGTGGTCCGCGCGCCCAGGCTGCGCCCGAGCTCTTCCGCCGGGCGGTACGTGGAAACCTGCAGGTCGATCCAGGGGCAATTCGCCAGCAGATCCGGGATCGGATACGCGGAAGCGCCGGTGGAAAAGGGCGTCTGCGTGTCGTAGACGGCGATGCGCCGGCCCGTCACCGTGCCGGAAAGCTCGGCCAGGCTGCGCGCGTGAACTCCCGCCAGGCGGCGAAACGCCTCGAGCAGGCCCCGCGCGATCGAGCGATATCGGCTCGTGGCCAGGCAATGCGCGCAGTTGAGCGCCTCCCGATCGAGCGCCGGGTCGCCGCCCAGAAACTCCGTCGCCAGGCCGCAGATGTTGCAGAAGCCCGGAGACGAAGACGAGGCCGCCGTCGCCGAATCGCGGGCCGATCCGTCAAGCCTCGCCAGACCCGACAGAACTGCGTCCGCGCGCTTCTCCCAGGAATTTTCCTTCGCGATCGCCCTCAGGCGCTCCCGGAAACCGGTGTCGAGGCCCTTCTCGCGGGCGACGTCGAGAGCGGCCGCGAGCTCCCGGGCGTCTCCTGCGATCGTGACTTCGGGAAACGCCTGGCATTCCGGCATGGGGGTCGTGACGACGGGCTTGCCGCCCGCGAAGTATTCGAAGAGCTTGAGCGGTGAGGTCGACAACGTGATGGCGTTGATGCGAAACGGAATCATCGCGACGTCGAATCTCGCCAGGTAGCCGGGCAGCGTCGCGTAGTCCTTGGGGCCGAGCCAGACGAGATTGGGGAGCTTGAGCAAGGGCTCTCGGGCGAGACTTCCGTCCAGCTCCGATCCGATCAGGACGAACCGCCAGTCCGGCCGCAAGCGAGCGGTCTCCTCCAGCAGCGGGTAGTCGAACCACCTCGCCAGGGCTCCGTAGTAGCCGGCGACGGGCCCTCCGCCCGCCAAGAACCGTGTCAGGGCCTCGTCCTGGGGTGCCGGCGCGGGCGCCAGGAAACGCTGGTCCTCGACCCCGTTGGGCACGTAGAGGGCGTCCGGGCGTACGAGCAGGGCCTGCTCGTGAAGCGTTCGCGCGACGGCGATCACCAGGGTCGCGCCGCGCAGGGCGCGCGCGTGATTGCGCTCCAGAAACGCGGGGTCGTAGGGAAAGACCTCCAGGTCGTCGATCCAGTCGTAGACGGTCCGGGCACCGGCGGGATAGGACTCCGCCGCCGGATAGTTGTAGGGGAAGGCCCAGAGCAGGGGAGCCGGAATCTCGTGCAGCAATTCCGGCGATCCCCGGAACAGAAACAGGTTCGGCTCGACCTCGCGGAATCCTTCGACACGGTCATCGGCGTTGCTGCAGTCGAAGACCACCGCGTATCCGCGTCTGGCCAGGACCCGCGCCAGGTGATGCGGACGCTGAACCAGGGAGATGCCCCATCCGATCGACGGCAGGAAGACGACGGCTCCCTTGCTCGCGGCGACGCGCTGCAGCAGATCCGCCAGCTGCACGCGGACGGGATCGCCCGCGGGCTGAGGACGCGCGGCCGGAGCCTCCCCCCACTTCGCCGCGTACTTCTGTTGGTTTTCCGCGAAGAGGGACAGGTAGTCCTGTTGCGGCATCTTGCGAAAGGACGCCATCTGCCAGTGATGGACGAAGGCGTCGCGCGCACAGCGGATCGCCAACCCGGCCGCGGCCACGCGCCGGCTGTAGTCGTCGTCCTCGAACATGCCGATGCCGAACCGCTCATCCAGGGGACCGACGCGCTCGAAGACGCTTCGAGGCATGGCCACGCAGAAGAGGGCGAGCATGGGGATCTCGAGCGCCTCGCTGTCGTGGGCTTGCGTGAACTCGCGCGCCCAGGCGGGCAGCTCTTCCAGGCCCGAATAGCCCACGTCGACCCGCGCCGCGTTGGATATCGCGTTGGTCACGGGTCCGACCAGGCCCAGCGACGGATCCGCGGAGAGATGCCGGATCAGGGCCGTCAAGGCGCCGCGCGTCACGACCGTGTCGTTGTTCAATAGCACCAGATATTCGCCCGAGGCCGCGGCCAGCCCGGCGTTGCAGGCGGCGGCGAATCCGCGGTTGTCGGCGTTGAGGAGGACGCGCAGACGAGGTTGGAGGCGCCGTTGCTCCTCTTCCAGAAACGCCCGGGTGCCGTCGGTCGATCCGTTGTCCACCACGATCACTTCCAGGTTCGGCCACTCGGTCCGCGCGAACACGCTCTCCAGGCACAGCCGATTCAGATCGCGATTGTTGTAGGTGACGATCACGACCGAGAGCTTGGGAAAGGCGGCGGCGACCTCTTCCACCGCGCCGGCCTCCGTCTGAAGCGGCCAGGCCCGCCCGCGGAAAAGCCGCTCTGCCAGCAGCATCCAGGATGCGTCCTCCACCAGCGAGATCGTGGCCCCCATCGATTGGTCTTTGCGCAGCGCGTCGATGGCGTCGAACGGGTCGCCGCGGAGGGAAACCGAGAAGACGCCGCGATCGCTCGGGCCGATCTCGTACGCGGGGCCCTCCGAGCGAAACACGGGCGAAACGGAAAAGATCCGGTGTCCGTTCGCGGCCAGCCGGCGCACCAGCGGTCCCCACGCTTCGCTGGCGCCGGCGGCATCGGGGAAACGCCAGAGAACCACGTCGTGCCGATTCTCCGCGCCGAAGGGCCCGGCCGCCGCGGCGGCGGCGTGGGCGACGTCGGGGCCGACCCAGTCCGACGGGGCCCGGCCCGACCAGCGCCGCAGCGCTTGCCGGGCCGGGCGCGAGATCCGCGCGGCGGCGCGACGGGCACGCCAGTAGAGATTCGCGGCCTTCCAGAGCCGCGAGCTCTGGACCTCGTGGAGCTGCTGCCGGGTCGTCGCGAGCTGCTGAGCGACGCGGGCTTCCTCGCTCCGATGGTGGTCTCGAGAGGCCTCCACTGCGCGGGCTGCCGTCTCTCCCTCCGCCAGCAGCCGCTCGCTTTCCGCGCGCCGTAAGCGCAGCGCTTCCGTCTGTCGCGAAAGCTCGCCCGAAAAGTTCAGGCTCGCGGAGACCGAGTCGGCGATGAGCTCCCGCAGGGCCTCGGTGGCGGGCGGGGCGGCCGGGCGAGACTCGAGCAGGGCCGCCACCGCCTCCAGATCCGAATCGGCGAGGCGCTTCTGCTGCACCGCGGCCGCGGCGAGGCGGCCGCGCAGGCTCTCCGCGCCTTCCAGGGCGCTCTCCATGCGCGCCTGCAGGCTCCAGCCGGTCAGCTCCCGAAGCGGCTCGACCAAGGATGGGATGCCCGCGTGCTCCAGAAGCGCCCGGACCTTGGGATCGTAGGCGACTCCCACCACGGGCACGCCGCTGGAGATCGCGAAGATCGCCGCGTGCAACCGCATGGCGAGCACCAGATCGCATTGCGCCAGCCATCCGGCCGTTTGGGCGGGGGCGCGCGGCTCCGGGAAGATCGCGGCGCGCTCGGGGTGGCTCAGGCGCGCTCGCACCCGCGCCGCCACACTCGCGTCGTCTTCGTCGGCGCGGGCGCTGCGCTGGAAAGGCACGAAGACCAGCGTGGCGTCCGTCGTTTGGGCGAGCCGATCGAGCGCACCGGCGACCTCGCCTTCCCAACGGTCCGGATCGACCCCCAACGCCCAGGGCCGCAGCGCGATCCCGACGATCGGAGGGCGCGGCGCGATTCCAGCTTCGCGCAAGGCGTCCGCGAGCCGGCTTCCGTCGTGAGCGAGGCCAAACGCCGCGTCCGCGGAGACACTCACGCGGGCCGCCTCCACGCCCGAGGCGACCAACAGGTCGCGGGAATTCTCGTCGCGCACCGAGATGAAGGAAGCCGCGTCGCAGACGCCTGCGACCATGCGCTTGGCGCGCGCCGACGCGAGCGGTCCGATGCCCAGACCCAGCAGGGCCAGCGGCTTGCCGGCCAGCGCGGCCAGGACGGCGGGGCCGGCATAGAAACTGATCCCGTAGTGGTTGGGCGTCAACAGAGTCTCGGGATCGACTCCCCAGAGGTCCTGGAAGAGGCCGCCTCCGCCCACGATCACCAGATCGCTGGCGCGCACGGCGCGGTCGATTTGCGCCACGTCGCGCCAGGCAATCGTCTCGACCCCGTGCTGCGCTTGCGTCCGCGGCGGGTCTCCCGAGACCACGACCGCCCGGCCCGACGGCGCGCGCCGCGAGAGGCCCGCCAAGAGCGATGCGAGGATCGCCTCGTCGCCGGTGTTGCCGAACCCGTAGTAGCCGGCGATCAAGACCGTCCGCGGGTTCACCGGGGAAGCTTACCGGAGCGCCGGGAGCGTGACGCGGAAGACCGAGCCGCCTCCTTCGTGCGCGCGCACCTCGATGACGCCGCCGTGCGCTTGCACGACCTGATCGACGATCGCCAGTCCCAGTCCCGATCCCTGGGGATTGCGCAGCCGGGCCTCCTCCAGGCGCACGAAGCGCTCGAAGATGCGCGCGCGATCCTCCGGCGCGACCCCCGGCCCGCGGTCGGCGACCTCGACGAAGCCGCCGCCCTCCTGCGCGCCGACGCGGACCTCGACCCGGCTGTTGGGCTCCGTATAGAGGACGGCGTTTCCGATGAGGTTGGAGGCCAAGCGCAGAAGGCCCGCGCGCTCACCGCGCAACCGAGGCTCCCCGCTCTTGGACAGGACGCAGACGACGCCGCGTTGCGCCCCCAGGCTGGCCGCTGCGAGCAACGCCTGCTCGGCGATCTCGGCCAAGTCGATTCCCTCGATGCGGCGCGGAGTCGCCGCGTCTCCCTTGGCCAGGTGCAGCAACCCGTCGACCTCGCGGGCCAGGCCTCGCGAAACTTCCGCGATCGTCTCCAGGGACTTGCGCCGCTCCTCCGGCGTCGCCTCCGCGCGCAGCGCGTCCTGGGCCTCGCCCACCAGCACAGCGGTCGGCGTCTTGAGCTCGTGGGCGGCATCGGAGATCAGGCGCCGCTGGGCCACGAACGCCCGTTCGAGCCGATCGAACAGGGAATTGATGACGTCGGCGAGCCGGCGAAACTCTTTTCCGCCCGAGGTGACGCTGACGCGCCGCGACAGGTCCGTGGCCTCGGCCTCCTCGGCCAACCGCGTGACTTCCTCGACCGGGCGGATCGCGCGGGCCACGGCAAAGGCGAGGATCGCCGCGGTGCCCAGGAATCCGATGAGCACCATTCCCGCCAGGGCCTGATCGACGCGCGCCAGCGAACTCAGCGCGGGCCCGATCCATCGGAACAGAACCAGGGTGGCGCCCTTGGCCTTGCCCTGCAGGTGCGTGACCAGGAACCGGCACGTGCGGTTCTGGCCGCTGTAGCTTTCGATCGCCGTGTAGGGAATCTCCGGATGGTTGCGATACGGCGTGATCGTCACGCTGGCCTGCTCGGGGAGGAGATTGCCCGTCAGCGCGACCGGGACCTCGCCGTTGAAGAGGATCGCGGAGTGGTTGGCCAAACGAAACTCGAACGCGTTGGCTTCCAGGCCGGCCTTGAGCGCCTGCCGTTCCTCCTCCGGCAGCCCCACCAGCTCGTAGTCCGAGCCGATCGCGATGGCCAGCGTGTAGAGCTCGCCGTCGATCTCGTTGAAGGCGAGGCGTCGGATGAGCGTGCGGGCACCCAGCGCCAGCAAACTCAGGAAGATGGCCGAAACCAAGGCTCCCGACAGCGCCAGGTGGGTGCGCGCGCGCTCGAATCGAAAGAGCCTCACCGCAGGCGATACCCCATGCCGCGCAGGGTCTCGATGCGCGACGGCTTGCCGCGGGAGTCGACCTTGCGGCGAAGCCGCCCGATGAGCACGTCGATCGTGTTGGACATCGGCTCGTCGCGTTCACCCCACGCCTGCTCCAGGATCTCCTCCCGGGAGACCACGGAGCCGGGGGAGCGCATCAGCAGCTCCAAGAGCGTGAACTCGCGCGAGGTCAGCCGGAGCGGGTTTGGGCCGCGCCAGGCCAGCCGCTTTCCGGGATCCAGGCGCAAGTCTCCGGTCGACAGCTCCCGGGGCGCGCGAATCTCGTTGCGCCGGAGCAGCGCCCGCACCCGCGCGGTCAGAATCTCCAGATCGAAGGGCTTGCCCAGGTAATCGTCGGCGCCCTCGGCCAGTCCCGCCACCTCGTGATCGGCGTCGTCCATGGCCGTGAGCATGAGGATCGAGTTGCGAAACGCGTTGGCGCGCGCGTTCCGGCACACGTCCAGGCCGTCGCCGTCGGGCAAGCGGCGGTCCAGGACCAGCAGGTCGTAGGCGTGGAGCGAGAGCAGCTCGTCGGCTTCCGCGATGGAGGACGCCTCGTCGCACGCCAGTCCCGCGCGCGTCAAGGCGCGCACGACGATCGAGCGCAGGCGCTCATCGTCTTCCAGAATTAGAGCCCGCATCGCGCAAGAGCCTACTCCGAGAGGCCCTCCGTCCCGAGCCGGGCGATTACATGAGATTAAACGTTTTCACCAAAAATACCGCCATCTGCCCGCGCGTGTTGGGGTCCGTCGGGCAGTAGCGCATCGGCGAGGTGTCGCAGCCCCCGGTCACGCCGAGGCTGTAGAGCTCCATGATCCAGGGCTCGTAAGGGTCGGCGGTCGCCACGTCGGTGAAGACCGAGGCGGCGTCCGGCGGAACATGGCTGGATCCATACTTGGATTTCAGAAGGAAGACCGCCATCTGGTCTCGCGTGACGGTCGCGCCGGGGCAGTAGCTGGCGCCGCCGTTGCAGCCGGCCGTGATCTGGAGGCTCGCCAGCTCTTCGATCCAGTCCGCCGCGAAGTCGCCCACGTGCACGTCGTCGAAGACCGCGCCGGTGGCCGGGGGCGGGACGTGGTCGGAGCCGAACTTGGACTTCAACAGGAACACGGCCATCTCGGCGCGCGTGACCCCCGCATCGGGGCAGTAATAGTCGCCGCCGCAGCCCGAGGTGACCCCGTTGGCCGCGAGCGTCTCGACGTAG
>JBDTXY010000053.1:0-11688 GCA_040005945.1 Acidobacteriota bacterium | reverse complement strand
TATGAGAAGACGATTCGCAGAGTCGGGCATCGGGCGCCGGATGCAAAGTGCCGGACACGACACCCGCATCCATTTTTCAGCAGCCTGCTAGCTCTTCTTGCCCGGCAGGACCGTCAGCACGAGACCCATGACGCCGATCCCGACGAAGATCCAGCGGCCCGTCTCCCAGGCGTCCTTCTTGGCGCGCTCGTTGGAGGAAAACACCGCCTTGATGGAGCCTTCGACCGAGTCGTAGCTGCCCCGCTGGCTCGAGGCGATCACGAAGCCCACGAGTCCCACGATCAAGAGCACGATTCCTATGCGGCGCATACCGACACCTCTCAATATCTCGGCAGGGACGGATCGATCCGTTCCGCCCACTTGTTGATCCCACCGGCCAAGTTCTTCGCCTTTTCGAAACCCATCGTGTGCAGGAGCTGGACCGCGCTGCTGCTGCGCCCCCCGGTGCGGCAGTAGACGACGATGTCGTCCGCGGGAGAGAGCTTCTCGAGATTTTGAGGCAGCGTGCCCAGAGGGATCTTGACCGAGTCGGGCAAGTCGGAGATGGCCCACTCGCGCGGCTCGCGGACGTCGAGCAGGACCAGCGCGTCGCCGCGGTCGCGCATCGCCTTGAGCTCCTCGACGGAGACCTCAGGGACGTGATCGTGCATCGGCGCGGAAGATACCAGAGGATCCGCGCCGCCGCAGAACGCCTCGTAGTCGATCAGCCCGGTGACGGTCGGCTCGGGTCCGCAGACGGCGCATCCGGGGTTCTTCCGGACCTTCATCTCGCGAAAGCGCATCGACAGGGCGTCGACGAGAAGGAGGCGGCCGATCAAGGGCTCTCCGATTCCGAGGATCAGCTTGACCGTCTCGGTGGCCTGCAGGAGTCCCAGCAGGCCCGGCAGGATCCCGAGGACTCCCGCTTCGGCGCAGGACGGGACCAGATCGGCCGGGGGCGGCTCGGCATAGAGGCAGCGATAGCAGGGCCCCTTCTGCGCCCAGAACACGGAGGCCTGGCCCTCGAAGCGGTAGACCGATGCGTAGACGTTGGGACGCCCGGTCAGCACGCACGCGTCGTTGACCAGATAGCGCGTCGGGAAGTTGTCCGTCCCGTCGGCCACGACGTCGAACGCGCTCACGATCTCCAGCGCATTCTCGGAGGTCAAGCGCCGCTCGATCTTCTCGACGTGGACGTGGGGATTCAGATCGAAGAGCCGCTGCTCTGCGGCGTCCAGCTTGGACCGCCCCACGTCGCGCGATCCGAACAGAATCTGACGATGCAGGTTGGACTCATCGACGGCGTCGAAGTCGACCAGTCCAATCGTGCCCACGCCCGCGGCCGCCAGATACAGCGCCAGCGGAGAGCCCAGGCCTCCCGCGCCCACCGCCAGGACGCGCGCGGCTTTCAGTTTCTCCTGCCCCTCCAACCCGACCTCGGGCAGGATCAGGTGCCGCGCGTAGCGGCGGATCTCGGCGTGCGAAAGGCCCGCCGCCTCGACGCTCCCCGGTCCGTGCATCGCCACTGCCGATATTCTACGTTCGCGCTCTGATAAGTTTCCCTCTTCCGGGAGGTCAAGAAGTGGTCCCAGAGTTCCGCAACGAGCCCATGACGGATTTCTCCGTGGAAACGGAGCGAAAGGCCTTTCTCGCCGCCTTGGCGAGCATCGAGGAGCGGCTGCCCATCCGCGGCGAGAACCGGATCGGCGGCAAGGCCTTCTCCGCGGCCAAGTACTTCGTGTCGGTCAACCCGTGCGATTTCCGCCAGGTGATCGGCCGCTTCCCGGAGGGAACCGAGGCCGACGCGGTGCGGGCCATCGCCGCCGCCACGAAGGCCTTCGCATCCTGGCGCCACGTCGCCCCCAGCGAGCGGTCGGCGCTGATCTTGCGCATCGGCTCGATCCTGCGGCGCCGCAAGCACGAGTTCTCCGCGATGATGGTGCTGGAGGAGTCCAAGTCCTGGGCCGAGGCCGACGGGGACACGGCCGAGGCGATCGATTTCTGCGAGTTCTACGCGCGCGAGATGGAACGCCTCGCGCAGCCGCAGCCGCTGACCCCGTACCCGGGCGAGCGCAACGAGCTCGAGCACATCCCGCTGGGCGTCTGCGTCGTCATCCCCCCGTGGAACTTTCCCCTCGCGATCCTCTGCGGCATGACCACCGCGGCGCTGGCCGCCGGAAACACGGTCGTCCTGAAGCCCTCGTCGGACGCGGCCGGGATCGCCACGATGTTCCTGGAGGCGTGCGAGGAAGCGGGGATTCCGCCCGGCGTCTTGAACTTCCTGACGGGAGGCGGGAGGACGGTGGGAAACGCGCTGGTCGAAGACCCCCGGACCCGCATGATCGCCTTCACCGGCTCGCGCGAGGTCGGGATCCAGATCAGCGAAAAGGCGGGCCGAGTGGTGCCGGGCCAGATCTGGATCAAGCGGGCGGTCCTGGAGATGGGCGGGAAGGACTTCATCCTCGTCGACGAGACCGCCGACATCGAGGACGCCGCCAACGGCGTGGTGGCCGCCGCCTTCGGATTCCAGGGCCAGAAGTGCTCGGCCTGCTCCCGCCTGATCGTCCACTCCAAGGTGCACAAGGAGCTGTTGGAGAAAGTCGTCGCCAAGACCAAGGCCCTCTCGGTGGGCGACGTCCGCGATCCCAAGAACACGGTCGGCGCGGTCATCAACGCGGGCGCGCACAAGAAGATCCTGGAGTACGCCGCGCTGGGCCGCAAGGAAGGCAAGATCGTGGCCGGGGGCAAGGCCGGCCCCAAGCAAGGCTATTTCGTGATGCCCACCGTCGTCGACGGCGTTCGTCCGACCGCGCGTCTGGCGCGCGAGGAGATCTTCGGCCCGGTCTTGGCCGTGCTGAAGGTTCGCAGCTTCGAGGAAGGGGTGGCCGTGGCCAACGACTCCGACTACGGGTTGACGGGCTCGCTCTACTCGCGGGACCGCGAGCGGCTGGCACGCGGCAAACGGGATCTCTTCGTGGGCAACTTGTATCTGAACCGCAAGTGCACCGGCGCGCTGGTGGGAGTGCATCCGTTTGGCGGATTCAAGATGTCGGGCACGGACTCGAAGGCCGGGGGCCGCGAGTACCTGCACCTCTTCACCCAACAGAAGGCGATCTCCGAGAAGGTCTAGCGTTTCAGAGGAGGCACCAATGTTTGGCTATTTCGGTCATCCCTTAGTCTGGCTCGTGATCACGGTGCTCGATATCATCGCGATCGTATCGATCCTGAAGAGCTCCGCGGACAGCGGGACCAAGCTGCTGTGGATCGTGGTGGTCATCCTCTTGCCGCTTCTGGGCATGGTCCTGTATTTCCTGATGGGACCGGGCCGCCGGCGCGTCGTCTGAGGACAGAGCCTTGACCGAGGGTCCGTCTCCGCGCACGGCCCGGCGGTTCGCCGGCGTCGGCTTCTCCGAGATCGTTCTCGTCCGCAATCGGGTCATGGAGCTGCTGTCCGCGGGACAGAAGGTCTGGCGGTTCGAGGGCGGCGAGCCCTGGATGCGCACGCCCGAGCCGGTCAAGGCCGCGATGGGCGAGGCCCTGGCGCGGGACGAGACGCGCTATGCCCCGTCCTCCGGAATCCCGGACCTGCGCCGGGCAATTCTCGAAAAAGTCCGCGAGCGCAACGGCATCCCGGCCGACGAGGAGGGCGCGATCGTGGTCAACGGCGGCATGCACGGACTCTTCGCGGCGTTTGCGACGCTTCTCGATCCGGGGGACGACGTCTTGATGTTCTCGCCGTACTGGACGCCGGTCATGGACCTGATCGGGTACCACGAGGCCAACGCCGTGCTCGTTCCGTCCGCGAAAGCGCGGCGCGAGGGATTGACGGAGGCGCTCCGGAAGAGCGAGACCCCGCGCACGAAGGTGCTGTACTGGAACTGCCCGAACAATCCGACCGGCGAGATCTTCTCGCGCCGCGAGGTCGAGGAGGTCGCCGCCTTCGCGCGCCACCGCGGGCTGGCCGTGATCTCGGACGAAGCCTACGAAGACCTGGTGTACGAGGGCGAGCCCTGCGTCGCGATCGCGTCGCTCCCGGGAATGTCCGAGCGCACGATCACGGTCTTCACCCTGTCCAAGAGCTACTCCATGACCGGCTGGCGCATCGGCTACGTCGTCGCTCCCAAGGCGTATCAGTCGCCGATCAAGACCGTCGTCCTCTACACCACCAACGGCGTCTCGACGCCGACCCAATGGGCCGCGCTGGAGGCGTTGCGGCGCGGAACCGAGTTCGTCGCGCAGTGGAAGGACGGATACCGCGCGCGCCGCGACCGGCTGGCCTCGGGCCTGCGCTCCGCCGGTTTCGCGCTCGAGGTGCCCCGCGCGGCGCTCTACCTCTTCCCCCGGACTCCGGCCTGGCTGGGAACCGACTCGCGCGCGGCCGCGCGCACGCTCTTGGACGGCGCCCGCATCGCGACCGTCCCGGGGGTCGTCTTCGGCCCCGAGGGCGAAGGCCACCTTCGCTTCTCGTTCTCGGTCTCGGATGAGATGGTGGCCGGCGGCGTCGAGGCGCTGGCGGCGTTCGCGAGGCAAGCGGCGAGGGTCTGACCGCGCTCTACACGCACAATCGCGTCTACCGCCGGTAAGCCTCCGGGCGGCGGTCGTCGAGGGCCGGAAACTTTGCACGCGTTTCGCGCACGACGGCCGGATCGACCTCGCAGAGGAGAACCGCCTCGGCGGCGTCTCCCTCGACCAGGACCTCGCCCCAGGGGGAGATCACCGCGGAATCTCCGGCGTAGCGCAGCCCGCCGCCCTCGCCCGCGCGGTTGACTCCGGCCACGTAGCACAGGTTCTCGATCGCGCGCGCCTTCAGCAGCGTGCGCCACGCGTCGCGGCGCGCGTCGGGCCAGTTTGCGACGACGGCGAAGAGGTCCGTCTCCGCCGCGGCCAGCCGGAACGGCTCCGGGAAGCGCAGGTCGTAGCAGACCAGCGGCGTGACCCGCACTCCCTCCACGTCGACCGTGACGACGCGGTCGCCGCCGGCATAGACCCGGTGCTCGCCGCCGAAGGAAAAGGGATGAATCTTCGCGTAACGCGCAACCTTTCCGTCGGGCGCCGCGAGGATGGCCATGTTGCGCGGCCGCGGCTGCCCCGCTTCGGGAATGCTCGCGAGGATCCACAGCGACAGATCGCGTGCCGTCTCGCGCAGAAAGGTCTCGGACGCCCCGCCCGGGGGTTGCGCGATCCGGTTCGCGTCCATCGAGAACCCGGTGCAGAACATCTCGGGTAGGAGCGCCAGACGGGCGCCCCGGGACTTCGCCTCCTCCAGGCGGCGCCGGGCGCGCCGGTGATTCTCCTCGACGTCTTCCCAGGCCAGGTCCATCTGCACCAGCGCTACTTGCACAGCTTCTCCAGCCGCTCCACCGCGGCCTCCAAAGTCTCCCGCTTCTTGCAAAACGCGAAGCGCACGTACCACCTCCCCCGCTCCGGGCGATCGTAGAACACACTGGGCGGGATCGCCGCGACCCCGACGTGCTCGATCAAGTGCCGCACGAACTTCTGGTCGTCGTCGAAGCCGAACGGCCGAAAGTCCGCGCAGACGAAGTACGCGCCGGCCGGGCTGCCCACCGCGAAGCCGACGCGCGCGAGCTCGCGCACCAGGAAGTCGCGCTTCTCCCGATAGTCCGCCGCCAGGCTCGTGTAGTAGTCCGGGCCCGCTTGCGCCAGCGCGACCGCGGCGCCGTGCTGCAGGGGCGTGGCGGTGGCGAACGTGATGAACTGGTGCGCGGCGCGGACGGCGGCCGAAAGCTCGGGCGGCGCGGCGGCCCAGCCGATCTTCCATCCGGTCAGCGAGAACGTCTTTCCGAAGGACGAGATCGTGATCGTCCGCTCGCGCATTCCCGGCAGGCTCGCGATCGAAACGTGCGCACCGTCGTACACCAGGTGCTCGTACACCTCGTCGGTGATGCACAGGACGTCGCGCTCGAGGCAGAGTCCGGCGAGGAATTCCAGTTCTTCCCGCGTAAAGACCTTTCCCGTGGGATTGTGCGGCGTGTTGAGCAGGATCGCGCGCGTGCGATCCCCGAACGCCGCTCGCACCTCGTCGCGCGCGAACGTCCAGCGCGGTCCGTGGAGGGTGACGACGCGCGGCACGGCGCCGGCCATGAGCACGCTGGCCTTGTAGGAGTCGTAATACGGCTCGAAGAGAACGACCTCGTCTCCGGGGTCGCAGGTCCCCTGGATCGCCGCGAAGATCGCCTCGGTGGCGCCGGAAGTCACGGTGATCTCGGTGTCGGGGGCGTAGTCGAGCGCCGCATCGCGCCGGTACTTGTCCGACAGCGCCGCGTGGAGCTCCCGGATGCCGCTCATGCGCGCGTACTGGCCGCGGCCCGCGCGGATCGCCGCGATCGCGGCCTCCTTGGCCAGCGGCGGTCCGTCGAAGTCGGGAAAGCCCTGCGCCAGGTTTATGGCGCCGTGCGCCTCGGCCAGCCGCGTCATCTCCGTGAAGATCGTGGTGCCGAAACCTTCCAGCCGTCGCGAGAGAGCGGGGCGCACCCGCGGATGATAACGGCGCGGACGACTGATATCCTCCCGCGCCATGCCTCCGGCCAAACCCCACTACCGCATCGCGATCATCGGATCCGGGCCGGCGGGTTGGACCGCCGCCCTCTACGCCTCGCGCGCCGAGCTTTCGCCGGTCGTCTTCGAGGGGCCGCAGCCCGGCGGCCAGCTCACGATCACGACCGAAGTCGAGAACTATCCCGGCTTTCGGGACGGCATCCAGGGCCCCGAGCTCATGGAGACCTTCCGCGAGCAGGCCCGGCGCTTCGGCACGGAGGTCGTGCTCGATACCGTGACGGGCGTGGACTTTTCGGAGCGGCCCTTTCGCCTGACGCTGGACGCCGGTGGCACTTTGACCGCGGACGCCGTGATCGTGTCCTCGGGGGCCTCGGCGAAGCTGCTCGGGCTGGAGTCCGAAACCCGCTTGATGGGCCATGGCGTGTCGGCCTGCGCGACCTGCGACGGGTTCTTCTTCAAGGCCAAGGAAGTCGTGGTCGTCGGCGGCGGGGATACGGCGATGGAGGAAGCGACCTTCCTGACCAAGTTCGCGACGAAGGTGACGATCATCCACCGGCGCGAAGACTTCCGCGCCTCGAAGATCATGCTGGAGCGCGCGCAACACAATCCCAAGATCGCGTGGAAGTTGAACGCCACGGTCGAGGAGATCCTGGGCGGCACCGGCGCCGTCACAGGCGTGGCCCTGCGGGACAACCAGACCGGCGATCGCTCGCAGTTCCCGACACAAGGCGTCTTCATCGCGATCGGCCACACGCCCAACACGGCGATCTTCCGGGGGAAGCTGGACATGAACGAGGTCGGCTACCTGAAGGTGAAGCACCCCACGACCTTCACGTCGGTCGAAGGCGTGTTCGCGGCCGGCGACGTCGCGGATCCGACGTATCGGCAGGCCGTATCGGCGGCCGGTGAAGGCTGCAAGGCGGCCATCGACGCGGAACGCTGGCTGGCCTCTCAGGGAATTCATGGATGACCCGGGCGAAGACCCCCGGGAAACCCGTTTTCTTCCGATTCTCCTTTACGTCCTGAGTTTCATGGGGGCTCTGGCCCTTCTGGCCGCGGCGGCCGCCTGGCTGCTGAGGCATCTCTGAAAAACTCGGAGGCTTGCGACGCGTACCAACCAGTGCGCGGATGCTGAAGTACTGGAAGGATCTCAAAGACCTGCCGCGCCCCATCTGGGTGGTCGCGGCCTCGCAGTTGGTCAACCGCGCGGGCTCCATGGTGCTCTCCTTCCTGATCCTCTATCTGACGCGCGAGCGCGGGTTCTCGGCGGCGCATGCGGGTTTCATCCTCTTCATCTACGGCGTGGGCGCGATCGTCGCGGGCCCCTTCGCCGGACGGCTCGTGGATCGGTGGGGCGCGGTGCCCCTGATGCGCGTCTCGCTCTTCCTCTCGGGAGTCGTGCTGCTGCTCTACCCGCTCGCCCGCTCGGTGCCGGCGATCATCGCGGCGACGATCGTGCTGGCCATGCTGACCGAGTCCTTCCGCCCGGCGGCCATGGCCTTCTTCGGCGAGACCGTCGGACCCGCCAAGCGCAAATCGGCCTTCGCGGTCCACCGTCTCGCGATCAACCTGGGCATGGCGATCGGACCGGCCGTGGGCGGGGTTCTGGCGACGATCTCGTTCCGGTACCTCTTTCTGGCGGACGGCGCGACGTCTCTGGCCGCCGGGACCATCCTGGCCCTCGCGGCCCTTCCGCGTCGGACCAAAAAAGCGAGCCCGGCGCCGGAGAGCCTCACGACCACCACGCGCCTGCGTCTGGCCACCGCCGCGCACGCGGATCCCCGTTTCCTCTTCTTCCTGGCCTGCGTGCTGCCGGTCACGGTCATCTTCTTCCAGCACATCTCCTCGATGCCGCTCTTCATCGTGCGGGACCTGGGCCTCTCGGCCGCGACGTTCGGAATCCTGTTCTCGCTCAACTGCCTGCTCATCGTCGTGCTCGAAGTTCCCCTGAACGCGGCCACCGCGCACTGGCCGCACCGCCGAACGCTCGCGCTGGGGGCGGTGCTCTCGGGCGCCGGGTTCGGCGCGATGGCGCTGGCTCGAGACTTCCCGACGCTGGCGGCGACCGTCGTGCTCTGGACCTTCGGCGAGATGCTCTTCTTCCCGGCCTCCGCCGCGTACGCCACGGACGTGGCGCCCGACCAGCGGCGCGGCGAATACAGCGGGCTGTACACGATGGTGTTTTCCCTGGCCTTCGCGATCGGGCCCTGGGCGGGCACCGTCGTGCTGGACCGGCTGGGCGCGCGGGTGCTCTGGGGCGGCACGTTCGTCCTGGGCCTGATCGCGGCTGCGATGTTCCTGCGACTGCCGGAGCCCCTGGCCCACCACGCCGCGGAGGCGCCCGCGCTCCCGGACGTTTGAGTGCGGCGCTGCCCTTATCGACGCGTTCAACGCGCGTTCGTGGTTTCGGCTGTACTCTTGCCTCATGCGTACCTTGCATTGGGTCACGCTCCTCATCGCCGCCGGTTTCACGGCGAACACGGTGGCCGAAGCTGCCTCCCTTCCGTGCTCGGTCGCGTTCCAGGGAAGCCTGAGCTATCCGATTCCCGGCGGCGGCAACGTCACGCTTGGTGACTTCGACGGCGATGGGAATCCCGATATCGCCGCCGTCAACTCCAACGGCGCAACCGTCTCGATCCTGCTGGGCAACGGTGACGGCACCTTCCGGGACATGGGACAGACGTCCGTCGGCGAAGGCGCCTCGGCCGTGGCCGCCGCCGACCTCAACGGAGACGGAAATCTGGACCTCGTCGTCGGGGGGCTGACCGAGGTCTCGGTGCTGCTCGGCAACGGCGACGGCACGCTGCAACAGGCGTCCACCTACAGCTTCGGCGGCTCCTCCCTCTCGTTGGCGATCGCGGATTTCGACGGCGACGCAAACCTCGACGTCGCGGTGGCGGATTCCGCGAACAACAAACTCTCGATCCTCCTGGGCAGCGGCGACGGCGGCTTCCAGTTCGGGCCCGTGCGGTCGCTCGCCGCTCCTCCGGAGTTGGTCGTCTCCGCCGATTTGAACGGCGACGGAAAGGCCGACCTGGTCGTGGCCAACGGCGCCGGGTCTTCGATCTCGATCCTCCTGGGGGACGGAACGGGAGCCTTCGGCCCGGCGACCGACTATCCGACGGGAAGCCTCTCCTTCGGCATCGCCGTCGCGGACCTCGACGGCGATGGAAGCCTGGATCTGGCCGCCACGAGCCCGTTCAACGACGTCGTCTCGATCCTCCTCAACAACGGCGACGGGACGTTTCAGGCCCCGGTCAACTATTCCGCGGGCGCCTTCGAGGAGCCCATCGTGTCCGCCGATTTCAACGGCGACGGGACGCCGGATCTGGCCGTCGGCAACAGCATCGACAACACGGTGTCGATCCTGCTGGGCAACGGCGACGGGACGTTCCAGGCTCCGATCCCCTTCCCGGCCGGCAAGAACGTCTACTCCCTGGCCGCCGGCGATTTCGACGGGGACGGCAAGCTCGACCTCGCCTCCGAAGGCGTCGGCTCCGTCTCGATCCTCCTGGGCGACGGGCACGCCGCGTTTCCGAATCCGGCTCCCGCCGTCTCGCTCTCGAAGAGTCCCCTTTCCGTCGCGGCGGCCGACTTCAACGGAGACGGCCGGCCGGACCTCGCGCTCGGCACGGGGTATTTCGATCCGGGGTCCTTCGCTTCGGTCCTTCTGAACAACGGCGACGGCACGTTCTCCGCCGCGCACGACTACGCCACCGGCGAACAGCCTCTGGGCATCGCCGCCGCGGACTTTGACGGCGACGGAAGCATCGACATCGCCACGGCGGGAGGCATCGGAGTCTCGGTCCTCCTCGGAAGTGGAAACGGGACATTCCAGGCGGCGGCCCACTACGCGACGGGGGTTACGCCCGCCGCCGTCACCTCCGCGGACTTCAATCGCGACGGCAAGCCCGACCTGGCCGTGGCGAACTACGACGGCCAGACCGTGTCGATCCTCATCGGCAAGGGCGACGGCACATTCGGGGCCGCGGTGAACAACCCCTTCGACGGCAATCCGCGGTCCGTGGCGGCGGCGGACTTCAACGGGGATGGAAAGCCCGACCTGGCCGTGGCGTTCGCCCCGCGGACGGACACCACGGTCTCCGAGGTCTTGGTTCTCCCGGGCCGGGGCGACGGCACGTTCGGAACCGCCACCCATTTGTCCGTCGGTCTGAGCCCGGTGTCGGTGATTGCCGCGGACTTCGACGGGGACGGGAGGATCGACCTGGCTGCGGCGAACCTGTCCTCCGACAGTGTCTCGATCCTTTTGGGACACGGCGACGGGACCTTCGGGGCGGCGCAGGATTTCACGGTGGGATCCGAGCCCTTTTCGCTGGCCGCTCCCGACTTGAATGGAGACGGCAAGCCCGACCTCGCCGTCGCCTGTGGGGCCGGCGCATCGATCCTCTTGAACAACGGCGACGGCACGTTTCGCGCCGTCGTCGGTTACTTGACCGGCAGCGATCCCGAAGGCATCGCCGCCGCCGACTTCGACGGCGACGGGCGGCCCGATCTGGCCGTGGCGAACACGTCCAGTTTCACCGTGTCGATCCTTCGGAATACTTCGACGATCCTTTCGGTCTCTCCGGACGTTCTGCCGGACGGCCTCCAGCGGAAGCCCTACAGTCAGAGCCTGGCCGCGAGCGGAGGAACCGGGCCATACAGCTTTTCCTTAGGCGCGGGATCGCTTCCGCCCGGGCTCACGCTTTCCGCCGACGGCGTCATTTCCGGGGCGCCGGACGCCGGAGGCGGATTCGCCTTCACGGTGGTCGCCACGGATGCGACGGGGTGCGGATCGCGAACGTACACGCTCACGGTCGAGTCCTGCCGCCGCTGCACCCGCATCGTGGCCCCCCGGCCCACGAGCTAATCGCCCAGGATCCTCTGCGTCAGCGCCGGGACGCGGCCCATCAGCCGCGCGTAGAGCGCCAGTTGTCCGCGGTGGTATTCCTCGTGCGCGATGCCGTGGTTCATCCAGGCCATGCGGGTCCCCATCTTTCCGTCGAATCGGCGGATGTTCTGGAGCATGTGCAGCTCGCCGGCGCGGCGCAGCTTCGAATCCCCGGCTCGGTGGCTCTGCTTGAGCGCCGCGAGCAAATCGCCTCGCGTGCGCCAGGAGGCGAGGCCCCGGCCGTACGCCCGGAGGAATCCCTCGTAGGACTTACGCTGAAAGTCGCCATCGGGCCGCGAGAG
>JBDTXY010000052.1:0-11713 GCA_040005945.1 Acidobacteriota bacterium | reverse complement strand
CTGGTTCCGTTTCTCGTGGTCGTCTTGTTGACCAAGTTCGACGGACGCGAGACCGTCGGGCTCCTGATTTTCCTGACGGCGGTGACGACGGACTTTCTGGACGGCTGGCTCGCGCGCCGCCGCGGCGAGATCACGACGCTGGGCACCCTGCTTGATCCCATCGCCGACAAGCTGCTGATCTCGGCCGCGTTCATCTCCCTCGTGGAGCTCGGCCTGGCGCCCGCGTGGATGGTGGTGGTCGTGATCGGGCGCGAGTTCGCGGTCTCCGGACTGCGCTCCATCGCCTCCGGACGGGGCATCATCATCCCGGCCTCCAGCTGGGGGAAGGCGAAGATGTTCACCCAGATCACGGCGGTGTCGCTGTTGATCCTGGCGCTTCGCCACGAGGTCTTCGCGTTTCCGGGGCTCGTGACGCTCTGGTTGGTCGTGGTCGTCGCCCTGATCTCCGGGACCGAGTACTTCGTGCGGTTCCTGCGGCGGATCGTGATGACGGAGACGCCTCCGTCGCAGCGCTAACCCGCGCCGCCGCCCGGAGATCCGTTGCGCAGCAGGAACTTCCAGATCGGCCGCCCCTGCTGCGTGTACTTGAGCTCGTAGTGGGTGGGCGGGGGAGCCGGCAGGGCCTCCCAGTCCAGGCGCTCCAGCGCCGGAACGGTTTGGATCAGCGAGCCCAAGCCCGCGCCGTATTCGGAATGGTCCGTCTTGATCCGCAGGAGACCTCCGGGCTCCAGGCGGGAGGCGGCCAGCTCCAGGAAGATTCCGTCGAGGAGGCGGCGCTTCTTCTGCTTCTTCTTGGGCCACGGGTCGGGGAAGTAAATGTGAAACGCGCGCACCGAAGCGGTCGCGAGCGCGGTCTCGACGAAAATCCGCCCGTCGGATCGCAGCACGCGGATGTTGGGCAGCCCGGAGCGCGCGACCCGGTCGCGGCAGATCCGGTAGTAGGAGAGTGAGCGCTCGATCCCCAGAAAATCCCTCTCGGGATGCGCGCGGGCCGACTCGATCAGGAAGCGAGCCTTCCCGCTGCCGATCTCGATCTCCAACGGGGCGAGCCGGCCGAACAAGAATCCGGCATCCAGCGATTTTCCGAACCAGAGCTCTTCGTCGCCGGCTCCCGGAAAGCGACCGACCCGTTCCCCTGTGCTAACCTGATTTCGCAAAAGGCCGATTGTCATGCCCACGATCGTCTTCGTCAACGAGGGGAAAGCGGGCGTGGTCGCGGACGGCACGACGGTTCTCCAGGCCGCACTGGATCTGGGCGTGAAGATCAGCCACGTCTGCGGCGGGAACGGCACGTGCTCGACCTGCCGGGTCGAGGTCGTCGTCGGGCACGAGAGTCTGACGCCCGTCAATCAGCAAGAGCTGGCCTACGACATGGGCGACGGGCGGCGGCTGGGCTGCCAGGCCAAGATCCTGGGCAACTGCGCGGTCCGGGCCTTGATGATTCCGAAGGTCGAGTTGTATTGACCGGCCGCCGGCCGGTCAAAGACAACTCGATCCCGAGGGCGAAGCCCAAGGGATCCCTTTCGAGTTTGACTCCGGCTTCAAAGGGATCCCTCACTGCGCTCGGGATGACAGGACGCGGCGGTGGCTCCGCAGCCTAGCCCCCGAGTCTCTCGATCACCGCTTTCGTAAACGTCTTCGTGCCCGCCGTGCCGCCGATGTCCGTCGTCTTGACGCCGTCCCGAAACGTCGACAGCAGCGCCTGTTCGATCGCGTCCGCGTGCGCGGGGGCGTCTAAGTGCCGCAGCATCAGGATCGCCGACATCAGCATGGCCGTGGGATTGGCCTTGTCCTGGCCCGCGATGTCGGGGGCGGTGCCGTGCACGGCCTCGAAGATCGCCGCGTGGAGGCCGAGGTTGGCGCCCGGCACGAGCCCCAGGCCGCCGACCAGTCCCGCCGCCAGATCCGAGACGATGTCACCGTAGAGGTTCTCCATCAGCAACACGTCGAAGGTCTCCGGGTTCATCACCAACCGCATGCACAGCGCATCCACGATCCGGTCGTCGGCGGCGATGTCGGGGTAGTCCTCAGCGACCTTGCGGAAACAGTCCAAGAACAGACCGTCCGAGAGCTTCATGATGTTGGCCTTGTGCACGGCGGTCACGCGCCGCCGTCCGTGCTTGCGCGCGTGGTCGAAGGCGAACCGCGCGATGTTGGTCGAGGCCACGGCCGTGATGATCTTGAGCGACTCCACGACGCCGGGCACGACCGTGTGCTCGAGGCCGCTGTAGAGATCCTCCGTGTTTTCCCGCACGACGACCAGGTCCACGCCCTGGAACCGGCTCGCGACGTTGGGGACGTTCTTGACCGGCCGCAGGTTCGCGTAGAGCGCGAGCGTCTGGCGCAGCCGGACGTTGACCGACGCGAATCCCTTGCCCACCGGCGTGCCCACCGGGCCCTTGAGCGCGACGCCGTTGGCGCGGATGGAGTCGAGGGCGCGGGGCGGCAGCGGGTCGCCCTCGAGCCGCTCGGCCTCCCGGCCCACGACGACCTCTTCGAACCGGACGGGAGCCGCCGCCGCCTCCAGGATCGCGACGACCGCGTCGGAGACCTCGGGTCCGATGCCGTCCCCGCGAATCAGGGTGACGGGAATGGCGGCGGAGCTCACGCGGGCTCTCGCTTCTCGGCCACGGTCGGCAGGATCATGCGGACCCTCTTGACGGCGGTGGGTGTCGCGTCTTCGATCACGAAGTCCGCGAAGCGCCCCTTCCAGCGCTCGCCCTTGCGCGGGATCCGGCCGAAACGGAGCATGAGGTGGCCCGCGATGGTCTCGGCCTCGTCGCGGGGAAGATGGAACCCGAACTGTTCTTCGAGGTCGTCCAGGCGGAAGCTGCCCTCCAGCAAAAACGTGCGCTCTCCGGCAGGCTCGAACCCCGGCACCTCCTCGTCGTGCTCGTCCTGGATCTGACCCAGCAGCTCCTCGATCGCGTCTTCGATCGTGACCAGCCCGGCGGTGCCGCCGTGTTCGTCGACCACGATGGCCATGTGCGTGTGCCGGCGGCGCATTTCCCGAAAGAGGTCTTCCGCACGCTTGAACTCCGGAACCAGAAACGGCGGGTCGCAGTGCTGGGCGAGCTCGAAGCTCGTCTCCTCCGCGTCCGTCAGATCGAAGAGGTCCTTGGCGTTCAAGACTCCGACGATGTTGTCCAGCATTCCCCGGTAGACGGGAACTCGCGAGAACTTGTGCTCGCGCAGGACCACCTGGACATCATGGAAGCTGGACGTTTCGGGCAGCGCCACGATCTTGGTGCGCGGCACCATGATGTCGCGCACGGTCTTGTCCCCGAACTCAAGGACCTTGTGCAGCAGCCGCTTCTCTTCCCGGTGGATGACGCCCTCGTCGGCGCCCAGGTTGAAGACGCTCTTGAGCTCGTCCTCGGTCAAGCCCGCCCGCCGCTCCGGCACGCCCAGGACCCGCAGCGCGCGGTTCGTCAGCTTGACGCAGAGCGCCGCGACGGGGGAGAGGATCCGGGTCATCCACCAGAGGGGAATGACGACCGCGCGCGAGACGGCGACCGGCGACGCCGCGCCGATCGCCTTGGGCATCATCTCGGCGAAGATGAACAGCGTCACCGTCGAAAACAGAACCGACAGCAGAATGCCGTACTCCTTCCCGAACCAGCCCTCCGCCAGCGTCGTTGCCGAAGCCGAGGCGGCCGAGAGGAACAGATTCTGGCCGATCAGGATGACGGCCAGCAGGCGCGAGGTCTGGGATCGCAAGGAGCGGATCAGGGATCCCCGGCGGTCGCCCTTCTCCCGCATGCTCTGCAAGTCGATGCGCCCCAGGGAGACCAGCGCGGTCTCCGAGCCCGCGAAGAAGCCCGAGATCACGAGCGACAACAGGAATGCGAGGCCGTAGAGCGTGGTCTGCGGATCCATAAGGCCATGTCCTTTCGATTCGAGGGCCGAGTTTACAAGGGATGCGGCCGGAGGCGGGGCAGCGCCCAGCGCGCCGCGTCGGAGAGTCCCGAATCCGGCACGGCGGCGGCCGTTTCCAATGCGGACCGGCACGCCCCGTCGCCGCAGGCCCCCGCGGATGCGGCGGCATTGCGCTGGAGGCCGCGGCGCGCCGCTCGGTTGACGGCGGTCTTGCCGAAGCGGCGGCGCCATTGCCCCTTGCCCATGGTTAAGACCTCGAGGCGGGTGGGCGGAGCCGGGGAGGGCGCGCGCGCGAGGGCCTGGAGGGGCACGTTCCATGGACACACCTCCTGGCAGAGATCGCAGCCGAAGACGTGCTCTCCGACGGCGCGCTTCCAGGAATCCGGAATCGGCCCGCGGTGCTCGATGGTCCAGTATGCGAGGCACCGGTTCGCGTCCAGAACGCCCGGCTCCACGAACGCGTCCGTGGGGCACGCGTCCAGGCAGCGCGTGCAGGATCCGCACTGTTCCGCCACCGGCTGGTCCGGCGGCAGGTCCAGATCCGTCAGGATCTCGGCCAGCAGCACGTAGGAGCCGTCGCGCGCGTTCATGAGGCAGCCGTTCTTGCCGATCCATCCCAGTCCGGCGGCGGCGGCGAACGCGCGTTCGGCCACGGGCGTCGAGTCGACGCAGACGCGGTAGCTCCAGGTGCCGGGCACGCGCTCGCGCGACCGCTCGGCCGCCCGCACCGCCTGGCCCCGCAGCGTGCCGTGATAGTCCTGGTCTTGCGCGTATCGCGCGAAGCGGGACCCGTCGGCGGCCACTCGCGGAGCGGCGCCGTAGGGCGCGGACAGGCAAATCACGGAGCGAGCTCCCGTGAGCAGGGCCTGCGGCGACTCCCGCACCGGCAGCGTGTCCTGGAGGTACCGCATTCCGGCGTGATGCCCCGCGGCGATCCAACGGCGGAATCGCTCGAAGCCGGGGGCGGGGCCGGCCCGCGCGACTCCAAACCCGGTGAACCCGGCGCGCTCGCATTCTTCCCGGAGCACGCGCAGGGCGAACAGGCGGTCGGGAGTGCCGCTCACGGTTGAAATGCTAGCATCCGCCGCGAGCCATCTCGTGAAGGACGATCGTTTCGCCGCGCGGGTCTTCAACCTCGCGGTCGTGGTCCTGCTGGGCTACGCCCTGCTGCGGATCTTCCGTCCCTTCTTCGGGCCCATCGTGTGGGCCGCGCTGCTGGCGTTCCTGATGTTCCCGCTCAATTCCCGGTTGCGCCGCCGCCTCCGCGAGCGGCGCGGTCTGGCGGCGCTCCTGCTCACCCTGGCCGTGGCGCTCACGATCGTGATCCCCGTCGTGGTCGGCACGGTGGCGTTCGCCAAGCAGGCGGTGGAGCTGGGTCAGAACCTGTCCGGGCTTGCGCAGCGAAACCGGATCGCCGGAATCGACGACGTCCTGAAGCTGCCGTGGATCGGGTCGGCCGTGGCGTGGCTGCAGAAGTACGCCTCGGTCGACGCGGATCAGATCCAGGCCTGGGCGTTGCAGGGAACGCGGACCGCCGTGGAGTTCCTCCTGCTGCGCGGCCGGGACGTGCTGCTGGGAACGCTGGGAATCTTCGGCGATCTGATCCTGACGCTCTTCGTGCTCTTCTTTTTTCTCCGCGACGGCGACGTCGCGGCGCGCCGCCTCCGCGATCTGCTCCCGATGGATCCGGCCCGCAAGGCCAAGCTGGACCGGCATCTTCAGGATGTGGCGCGGGCGGTGGTCTTCGGGACCGTCGTGACCGCGCTGGTCCAGGGCGCCCTGATCGGCATCGGTTTCTGGGTCACGGGCCTGCCCTCGCCCGTGGTCTTCGGAACGGTGGCCACGATCGCGTCGTTCATTCCGTTCGTCGGCATCGGCCTGGTCTGGCTGCCCGCGGCTCTCTACCTGTTGGCGACCGACGCCCTGTGGAAGGCGATCTTCATGGGGATCTGGGGAGGACTGGTGGCCGGCACCGCCGACAACTTCCTGCGGCCGCTGCTGGTCTCGGGCAAGGCCGAGATGGGAACGCTGACGGTCTTCTTCGGCGTGCTGGGCGGGCTGGCGGCGTTCGGCATGGTCGGCCTGTTCCTGGGACCGGTCATCCTGGCGCTGGCGCTGGCCTTGATCGAGTTTGCGGAGGAAGGAAAGGCGCGCGCGCCTACTTCCTGATCCAATCCGCCACGAAGATGTTGGTTTCGTGCGGCTTCTGGCCGTTGCGGTTGCTGGCGAAGACGAGCGTCTTTCCGTCGCGCGTGAACATCGGGAACCCGTCGAAGTCGCGGCTGAAAGTCACGCGCGTCAAGCCCGTCCCGTCCTCCCGAATCAGATACAGGTCGAAGTCGCGGCGCTCGGGGTCCGCCAGGTTCGAGGAAAAGATGATTTCGCGGCCGCCGGGGAGGAAATAGGGCGCGAAGTTGGCGGACCCGTTGGAGGTGACCGCGTGGTCGCCGCTGCCGTCGGCCTTCATCACCCGGATCTCCAGCGCGCGGGGCGCGTAGGTGTGGTGCGCGAGGTTCTCGCGGTACCGGGCCAGGTCCTCGGGCTTCTCCGGGTGATCGGCCCGGTACACGATTTTGGACCCGTCGTCCGAGAAGAAGGCCCCGCCGTCGTATCCGGGCGTGAGCGTCAAGCGCCGCCGATTCGCGCCGTCGGCCCCGATCGTATAGAGCTCCAGGTCTCCGTCGGCGGCCGAAGTGAAAACGACCGTCCGCCCGTCCGGAGAGATCGTGGCTTCGGCGTCGTAGTCCGGCGAGGCGTAGAGCGGCCGGATCCGGCTCCCGTCGGGCCGGGCCGTGTAGATGTCGTAGTCGTCCAGGGCCCAGACGTAGCCGCGCGATCGATCGGGGCGCGGCGGACATTGGGCGCCGGCGCGAAACGTCGAGGCGTAGAGGATGCCTTCGCCGGAGGGAAAGAAGTACGCGCAGGTCGTCTTGCCTTCGCCGTTGGAGACGCGGCGCCGATCGGACCCGTCCGCGCGCATCGTGAAGATCTGGTCGCACGGGAGCGAGCCCTCGTCGGATTGGAAGATCAGGCGCGACCCGTCCGAAGACCAATAGGCCTCGGCGTTCTGTCCGCCGAAGGTCAGCTGCCGGATGTTGGCGAGAAACGCCTCCTCGCCCGGAGCCAGCAACGACGCGGGGGTCGCGCGCGGCGTCGGAGGAATCTGCGCGCCGCCGGCGGACGCGAGCAGGGCGACCAGGACGGTCCAGGCTGCGAATCGCATCGAGTCGCGGATTTTAGCGCCCATTTGCTATCCTCGATCGAGAGTCTTGATGGATCGCCCCGACGATTTGAAGCGAGTGCTCGCGGAGGAAATCCGCGCAGCCATCGCCGAGACCTCGCCCGATCCCCGAGCGGCCGATCCCTCCGGCCAGTCCGGGACCTCCCCGGCGCGCGGCGCGCTGCGGCGGGCGGCGCAGGTCCTGACCCCCTCGGTGCCCGAGGAGGCGCCCCTGGCGCCCTTGAAGCGCCTGGCCATCCGCGCCGCGCGCTTCCTCTGGCGCAACCAGTCTTCGTTCAACACTCTGGCGATCTCGGCCGCGACGGATCTGGCCGAAGAGCTGGACCGGCTGCGGGCCGAGACCGGGCGCGGCTTGGACGAGCTGGGCCGAAGGGCCGGTGTGCAGGAGTCCCGGCTGACGCTGATGGAGAGGCCCGCAGCCCCGGACCCGTGCGGCGCGGGCTCGCGCACGGAGGCTCCGGCCGCCGCGGCGCAGATTCCGCCCGGCGTCTACGCGCTCTTCGAGGAGCGCTTCCGGGGCAGCCCGGCGCAGATCGCGAACGGCCAGCGGTTCTACCTCCAGTTCCTCAAGGATCTGCCCGGGCCGGTGCTGGACGCGGGATCCGGACGCGGCGAGTTCCTGCGCTTGCTCCGCGAGGGCGGCATCGCGGGCAGCGGCGTCGAGTCCAATCCCGTGTCGGTCGCGGCCTGCCTCGACGACGGCCTGGACGTGGAGCGCGCAGACGCGATCGAGGGCCTCGCGCGGCGGCCGCCGGGATCCCTGGGCGCGGTCGTGGCGTTCCAGGTCGTGGAGCATTGGACCCCCGAGCAGACCTTCCGATTCCTCCAGGGGGCGCGCAAGGCGCTGGCCCCGGGCGGAGTGCTCATCGCCGAAACGATCAACGCCGACTCGCTCTCCGCGATGAGCGCCTTCTATCTGGATCCCACCCACGTGCGGCCGGTCCCGGCGCAGACGCTCCGATTCCTGGCCGAGGCGGCCGGCTTCACGGACATGCGGATCGAGTATCGCTCGCCCGTTCCGGCCGCCGAGCGGCTGACGGAGACCTCGGAGAACGAAAAGAGACTCAACGCGCTGCTGTTCGGCGCCCAGGACTACGCTCTGATCGCGCGCGTCGGGCTCTAGACGACGCCGAATGAGAACGCGCCGGGTTCTCGTGCTCGCGGTGCAGACGCCCTTCGCGGAAGGGGGCGCCGAGCGGCACGCGCGGCGCCTGACCGAGGAGCTGCGTGTGCGCGGCGTCGAGGCGGACCTGGTGTCGATTCCCCTGGTGGAGCGCGAGCGATTCGACCTGATTCGCGGCGCCGTCACCTGGCGCAGCCTGGACCTGACGGAGGTCGGCGGCCGCAAGGTGGATGCCGTCATCGCGACGCGGTTTCCGAGCTACGCGATCCGCCACCCCAACAAGGTCGTGTGGCTGATTCACCAGTACCGCCAGGCTTACGACCAGTTCGGCACCGCCTACAGCGACTTCACGTCGTCCCCCGAGGACCACCGGACGCGCGAAGTCATCTTCGAGATCGATCGCGTCGGCCTCACGGAGGCCCGAAAGGTCTTCGCCAACTCCCAAACGGTGGCCTCGCGGCTGTATCGGTTCAACGGCATTCGCTCCGAGCCGCTCTACCATCCGCCGCCGCTGGTCGGCCGGTACCGGAGCGGTCCGCCGGGCGACGCGGTCCTCTGGGTGGGAAGGCTGGATTCGTGGAAGCGGCCAGGCCTGCTTCTGGACGCGCTGCCTCACGTGCCCGAGGCGCGCGCCATTTTTCTGGGCCGCGGTCCCGAAAAGAAACGCCTGCAGCGCCGCGCCGCGGAGCTGGGTGTCGCGGGGCGCGTCCGCTGGATCGATCAGATCGAGGATGAAGGGCTCCTGGACCTCTACGCGCAGGCGCGGATCGTAGCCGTGACGGCGGCCGGCGAAGATCTCGGATACGTGCCCCTCGAGGCGTTTCTCTCGGGAAAGCCGGTCCTGACGACCGACGACGCCGGCGGCCCGCTCGAGTTCGTGCGGGATGGGGAGACCGGGCTGGTGGTCTCTCCGCGCGCGGAGGCGATCGGCGTGGCGCTGCGCCTGGCGTGGCCCCGCGTCGACGCGTTGAGCGCCATGGGAGAAGCGGGGCGCCGCAAGGCGGCCCTCCTGAACTGGGATGAGCCCATCGATCGGCTTCTGGCCGCCGCGGGTCTGTCTTGACCGCGTCCCCGGACCCTCTGCGGAGGCTGGCGCAGGAGCGGGGCCGAATCCTGGGCGAGCTCGGAGCGCGTCCGGAGGACGAGCGTTGGGCGCGCCTGGAGGCCGAGCCCATTGCCAACCTGGCGACACGGGCCCTGCGGCTGCGTCTAGCCGGCGCGCTCGAGCGGCTGATCCGCCGTCTGAGGCTCCTGGCCCGCTGACGGCCCCGAGTTACGGGCGGGGGATGCGAAGGCGGGGCTTCTCGGACCACAGCCGCGTCCGATTGCGCCCCGAGTCCTTGGCCAGGTAAAGGGCCTTGTCGGCGCGGAACAGGAGCTGGTCCCGGCCTTCCGCGGACAAACCCGTCGTGTCGGCCACTCCGGCGGACACGGTGACCTGGAAGGGGCGGCCCTGGCTGACGAACGGCTCCTTTTCGAGCCAGCGGCGGACGCGGTCGGCTACGGCCAGAGCGGAGCGCGCGGCTGTCTCGGGGAAGAGCACGGAGAACTCCTCGCCTCCACTGCGGCAGGCCAGGTCGCTGGCTCGGACGGCCTCGCGCAGGATCGCTCCGAAGCGCCGGATGGCGATGTCCCCGGCCCCATGGCCCAGGGTGTCGTTCAACTTCTTGAAATTGTCCAGATCGAAGCACGCCACGGACAGGGGCGCTCCGTAACGCAGGTGACGGGCCCACTCCTCGGCCAGCCGCGTCTCGAAGTAGCGGCGCGAGAACAGGCCGGACAGCTCGTCGGTGACTGCGATCTCCCAGTTTCGGGAGGCGTGCAGCGAGGAAGTCAGGGGAGCCAGCAGAGCTCGGATCTCGGACTTGTGGTGTCCCTGGATGGGCTCCGGCGAAATCAGCGACAAGTACGCCACCAGGGTATCGCCCGAGTAGAGCGGCAGATGCAGGTTCTGCGTCGGAGGCGCTCCTAACAGCAGATCTCGAGGTGCGAACGATCGGTCGGTCTCGGTCGCCGCGAATTCCAGCAGCGCCTTGGAATCGATCAGCGCGCCGAGGTACGGATGCGCGGGATCGCGGCGCGGACGGCGGTCGTCATCGGGTCCCGCGAGGATCCACACCTCGTGGATGCGTTGGGCTTGGTCCACCCGGTACAAGTCGAACGTCGAGAGCTTCAGGATCTCGGAAGCCGCCCGGTACGCGTGCTGCAGGATCTGCTGCGGGTCCGGCGACTCGGCCAGGAAGTGACCCTCCCTCTCCCGGGACTGCAAGCGCGAGGTCAGAGCGTGAACGCGCCGGCTCAACCGCAAGGCCCGAGCACCCGCGATGATCGCAGCCAGAAGGACGAGGCACTCGGCCCAGATCGGAAGCACTGCGGATCAGTGTAGCCGCCCGGCCCGAGAACAAAAAGCAAGGCTCCCTTGCGGGAGCCTTGCGATTCGAAACGGGGGGAAAGTTACTTGGCCGGGGTCATCGAAGGGGCCGGAGTCATCCGCGTGTCGGTGGTGGTGGTCATCGTGGTGGCCGTTTCCGTGGTCGTCGTCGCCGTGGACGCCGCGGTACCAGTCTCCTCGACGACGGCCGGTGCCTCGGTCTGGGTCGTCGTTTCGGTCGTGGTCGTTTCCTTCTTCTGGCAGCCCGTCGAGAGCGCCACGGCCGCCATGGCCGCTAGACCCAAGGTCAGAAACTTCTTCATAAACCTCATCTCCTTCTTTTTCGAAAGCGCTTTCTTCGGAGCGCGAGAGAGAAACCCTATCCCGGGGGAAACGACGCGGAATCATATCCGAACGCAGGCCCCTGTCAACAAGCAAACGCGACCTCGACGCCGTGGTCCCCCAGGAGATACCCTTGAAGATTCGGGCCTCCCGGCCCGCTCACAGTACGGGGGTTACAGGTGTTCGAGAGTCTCGGCGACAGGCTCCAGGGGGTCTTCAAGGAGTTGCGGGGAGAGGGCCACCTCACCGACTACCACCTCGAATCCGCGCTCCGCCAGATCCGCCTGTCGCTCCTGGAAGCCGACGTGGCCCTGCCCGTCGTCCGGGACTTCACGGCTCGGGTCAAGGAGCGGGCGGTCGGCGCCAAGGTCACGCAGCAGCTCTCCCCCGCGCAGGAAGTCACGAAGATCGTGCGCGATGAGCTCATCGCGCTGTTGGGCGGCGCCACGTCCGACATCGCCTTCCAGGGAACACCCGCGGTCATTCTGCTGGCCGGACTCCAGGGCTCCGGCAAGACGACCTCCGCCGCCAAGCTCGCCCGCCACCTGAAGACGCGGGGACGGTATCCGCTCGTGGTCGCCGCGGACCTGACGCGACCCGCGGCGGTGCAGCAGCTCGTGATTCTGGGCAAGCAGATCGGGATACCGGTCTTCGAGCCCGGCAGCCTCAAGAACCCGGTGGAGGTCGCGCGGGAGGGCGTCCGCGAGGCGAAGCAGACGGGTCGCGACACGGTGATCGTCGACACGGCCGGGCGCCT
>JBDTXY010000051.1:0-11755 GCA_040005945.1 Acidobacteriota bacterium | reverse complement strand
CGGCCGGGTCTTCCTCTCGATCGGATACCCGTTCTAAGACACCCTAGGCGTCGGCCAGGGCATCGGCCAGCGCGCCCAGGCCCGCGGGCGTCCGTGACAGCTTGCGCTCCTCTTGCGCGAGGGCCGCGCGAGACCACTCCACGTCGTCCTCCGTCGTCGCGGTCAAGCCCGTGAAGGGGGCCTCGGCCAGCGCCTGGCGATAGGGCAGGGACGGGAACCCGCCGTCTCGCAGCGCGTGAACGAGCTTGAGCGTCCGGAAGGCGTCGAACCAGGTGTGGAAGGCGCGCAGGATCGCCTCCGCGTCGGCGGATCGATCGATGGACTCCCGGATCGCGGGGAAGGCGCCCATCTTCTCCAGCGACTCCACCAGGAGATCGGCGCGGAAGAACGGGCTATTCCGCGGAAGTTGCTCCAGGGCCTGGTCCACCCGGCCCCCCGAGCGCGCGGTCGACACGAGGACCTGGAGCCACGCGGCCAGATGCGCGAACACGAGGGGATGGTAGAGCCGGAATCCGGAAAGTCCCCGGCGCGAGGAGACCAAGCGCGAGAGCGACTTGCCCGTCCCAAACGGGACCCGGTCCGAGATGCGGCCTTCCAGCCGGAGCGGCGCGCCGGCCAGCCGCACGATCGGGCCGACCTTAGCCAGCTTGTTGAGGACGTAGAAATCTTCGGCGGCGTTCTTTCGCGGAAAGCCCCGCACCTGCGCGTAGGCCACGGGGGCGACGGCGATGCAGCTTCCCATGGCCTGGTATGCGTACGGGGAGCCGGCCCAGGCGAGGCCCAGCGTGTAATAGCGCAGGGAGATCTCGTAGAGCCGCGCCGCGAGCCCCAGGGATTCTTGCTCGCTGAAGCGGTGCTCGAAGAAATAGATGGCGGCCGCATTTCCGGCCGCGGCGATCGCGTCGGTCTGGTCGAAGTAGTCGTTGGTCAGGATCGTGTCGGCGTCGGTGTTGTGGAGCCAGGGCGAAACCAGGCGCCCATCCGTGTGGAGGCGCAGCGCCAGGTCGTTGCCGATCTTGCGGGCGAGTCCGACTCCCTGACCTTCGGGCAGGAAGTGGCCGGGACTCGAGCGGTCCACCAGCGCGACCCGGCCGTTGGGATAGTCCAGGATGGTCACCGGATGCTCGCCCGGAATCTCGCGGCTCCCCGAAGCGGCGTCGCGCAGGCGCGCGCGCGCCGCGCGGTTGGCCTCGAGCTTGTCGGCCGGGGAGTCCTCCCGCGCGTTGACGACCACAACGACGAGCGTCTCGCCGCCGCTGCCCAGGGGCACGGACGCCAGCGTGTCGAAGAGGCTCTGCCCTTCGCCGTACGCGGGCACGATCAGGACGTGGCCGAAATCGCCTTTCAGCGCGTCGGCCGCCTTCGCCTCGGGCTCGGCGTGGCGGGAGAGGTACTGGCGCACGGCTTTGTCGGGCACGGAGGGGATCATAGGCGGTCGGCTAGTAGAGGGCGGGGCGGATCGGCAGCTCGCGGATGACGGCCGCCTCGGCTTCGAGGATCTCTTCCAGGCGCGCGTCGACGTCGGCCTCCGCGAAGTACGTGCGGGCCAGATCCCGGTAGAGCTCCTGGTGCCGCACTTCGGAGCGCGCGAGATCCCGGTAGAAATCCTGCATCGATCCCTCGGGCAGCGCCGCCGCGATGACGCCGAAGCGCTCGCAGCCGCGCGCCTCCGCGACGGCCGCGGTCAGCAGCCGGTCCAGGAAGTAGGATTCGCTGCCCTTGCGGAACACGCGGGCGAGGCTGCCCATGTAAGGATCCTTGCGGTCGGGCGCCAGAACGAGGCCCCGTTGCGCGATCCGCTCGCTGACGCGCTGGAAATGCTCCAGCTCCTCGCGCGCCAGCGCGATGCAGGCGGCGACGAGCTCCGGGCGGTCCGGGTAGTGCGCCACGAACGCCATCGCCGAAGCCGAGGCCTTGCGTTCGCAGCAGGCGTGGTCGAGCAGGAACGCGTCGAAATCCCGAAGCACCGCGGCCGTCCAGGCCGGGGACGTCGCGACCTTGAGCCGCACCTAGCCGCCGCTGACGGCCGGGAGGATCGCGATCTCGCACCCGTCCGGGACTTCCGTGGACAGGCCCTGGTCGTCGCGGATGTTCTCTTCGCCCACGAACACGTTGATGTGCGGGCGCACCTCGCCTTGCTCGGTCACGACGCGATCGCACACGCCCGGGTAGATGGACGAGAGCTGGGCGAGGGCTTGCGCGACGGTGCCGGGCGATCGGTCCAGCCGCACGCGATCGTGCCCCTTGGCGAACGGCCGCAGCGGGCCCGGAATGAGAATGAGGACGGACATCACGCCGCTTTTCGTGAGCGTCGGCGGGTTTTCGCCGCGCGGCTCTTGCGCTGGCTCAGGTTGGCCACGATCGCGGCCTTCACGCAAATGACGGGCGGCAGGCCGTCGCGGATGAGCTGCCAGCCGCGCCCCTCGTCGGGCGAGCCGTAGAGCTTGCCGCTGCGCGTGCCGAAATACACTCCGGCGGGATCCAACGCGTCCACGGCCAAAGCGTCGCGGAGGACGGTCTCGTACGCGTTCTTCTGGGGCAGGCCCCGTGTCAACGCGGTCCAGGATTTTCCTCCGTCGCGGGTGCGGTAGACGCGCAGCTTCCCCTCGGGAACGCAGCGGAACCCGTCCGAGTGCAACGGCAGGATGAACGCCGTGTCCGCGTCGCGCGGATGGATCCCCATGCAGAAGCCGAAGTCCGACGGCACCCCGTTGGCCATGTCGTGCCAGGAATCCCCGGCGTCGTCGCTGCGATACAGGCCCCAGTGATTCTGCAGATAGAGACGCTCGGGCCGCGCTCCTTGGCCCACGATCTTGTGAACGCACTGGCCGAACTCGGGATAGGGGTCGGGCAGGAATTCCGCGCGCACGCCCCGGTTCTTGACGTTCCAAGACTTGCCGCCGTCGTCGGACCGGTAGGCGCCTCCCGTCGAGCTCGCCACGATCAGGCGCCCGCGCCGGGTCGGGTCGACGAGCACGGTATGGAGGCACAGGCCGCCGCCGCCCGGCATCCACTTCGCGCGATGGGGGTGGTTCCAGAGTCCGGCGTTTAACGCCCAGCTCTTCCCGGCGTCGCGGGACTCGAACAGCGCCGAAGGCTGCACCCCGCAGTAGAGCGCGTCGGGCTCATCGTCCCGGCCCGGCGAGATCTGCCAGATGTGGGCCAGCGAGGCTCCGGCCTCGGCGGGGAACCGCACCAGGGGCGTTTCGGGGCGCTCCCAACGCTTGCCGAAGTCGTCGGTCCAGCAGAGCTCGGCCCCGAAGTGCATGCTGGACGGGCCCGCCCAGATGCGGTGGCGTCCCGCCCTGGAATCCCAGTTCGCCGCGTACACGGAGCTGCCCCGAAAGTAGGGGCCGGAGATGCTCCAACGCTTGCGGGCGGGCCCCGAATTCAGAAGGAAGAGTCCCTTCATCGTACCCACCATCAGCAGCACGTGCCCGTCGCGGGGCGAGACCGGATCGGGATCCTTCAGCTTCTTGGCCGGCATCGTCGGAGAGTCTACGTGAAATTCGGCGCCGGGTTGGCCGGCGGGCCGCTCATCCAGGCGCGCCAGAGCTCCTCGACGCGTTCGCGCAGCTGCGCGAGCGTGTCGTCGTTGACGATGACGTCGTGCGCGCGCAAACGGGCCGCCTCGGCGGGCAGCTGCGCCGCGATGCGCCGGCGCGCGTCCTCGGCCTCGCCGCCTCCGCCCTGCCAGCGCTGCACGCGCGCGTCCTCCGGAGCCACGACTAAGAGGATGCGGTCGTAGTCGGCCTCCGTGCGGGACTCGAAGATCTGCGACGCCTCGGCCACCGCGACCGGGGCGCCCGCCTTCTCGGCCTGCGCGAACCTTCGCCCGCGCTCGGCGCGGACGAGGGGATGAATGTGCGCTTCCAGCGCGTGGCGCCGGGCGGGATCGGAAAAGACGATGTCGGCCACGCGGGTCCGGTCGACCGTGCCGTCGCCGCGCAGGACCGCGTCGCCAAAGAGCGCCCGGGCCGCCTCGGCGGCGGGCCCGCCCTCCGCGTACATGTCGCGCACGATCTGATCGGCGTCGAAGACGGCGGCCCCGAGCTCGCGAAGCATCGCGGCCACGGTGGATTTTCCGGAGGCGAGGCCTCCCGTCAAGCCGACGCGCAACATCTAAGACGCCGGCGTCGGCGTCCGGATCACCTCGCCGCCCTTCATGACGAAGTCGATCTTCGCCAGCACCCCCACGTCCTGGAGGGGGTCGCCCGAGACGGCCACGATGTCCGCGTACGCGCCTTTCGCGATCGCGCCGATCTGTCCGGAGAGGCCCAGCAGCTCGGCGGCGACCGTCGTGGCGGAGCGGATCGCCTCGATCGGCGTCATCCCGAGCTGGACCTCGTAAGCGAACTCCTTCGCCTGATTGACGTCCGTCCAGGGATATCCGCCGGCGTCGGTGCCGAACGCGATCTTGACGCCGGCCTTGCGGCAATTGGCGATGGACTTGCCCGCGACCTTCTGAATCTCGGCGTACGCTTCGGCCCATTTCTTGGGGCTTCGCTCCGCCTGGTAGTAGAGGACGGTCTGGGTCGGGCACAAGAAGATTCCCTTCTTCGCCATCTCCTGGGCGATCTCGGGGCGGATGGAATCGCCGTGCTCGATCGAGTCGACGCCCGCCTCGACGGCGATGCGGACTCCCGAATCCGTCGTGGCGTGCGCCGCGACATGTCGGCCGCGCGCGTGGGCCTCGGAAACGACGGCCTCGATCTCCTCCTTGGTCCAGTTGACCTGCGAGTCGATGTATCCATCGGCGGTCGAGCGGGTTCCCCCGGTGTTGGCGTAGACCTTGACCCAGTCCGTGCCATACGAGATTTGCTCGCGCACCGCCTTGCGGCAGCCGTCGGCTCCGTCGCACACCATGACTCCCGTCGGGAACCTCCAGTCGGGCCGAAAGTGGAGAATCGGGTACGTTCCGGTCGTCGAGAGCGCGGGGCCGGCGACCCGCAGCCGCGGTCCGGGGATGACGCCCTCGTCGACCGCGTCGCGCAGGGCCACGTCGTCGTAGCCGGCGCCCTCGGTCTCGACGTCGCGCAGCGTCGTGAAGCCGTGTTCGAGCGCGATCTTGAGAGCCCGCACGGCCCTGGCCACCCGGTGGGCGGGGTACTCCTTCAGGATCTGGTACTCGTACTCGGCGTCCGTGGCGTCGCCCTGGATGAGGATGTGCGTGTGCGCGTCGACGAGGCCCGGCAGAAGAACCCGCGGGCCGAGGTCGATGACGCGGACCCCCGCGGGCGCCTCGGTTCCCACGCTCTCGATGCGAGCGCCCTGCACGACGACGACGGGACGCTGGACGTAGCGGCCGCTCGCGACGTCGAGCAGGCGGGCGGCCTTCAGCGCGATCCGGGGCGATTGCGCCTCCTGTGCGTGGGACGCTCCGGCGAGGAGCAGGGCGGCAGCCAGGAGAGCGAGGCGTGCTTTCACAGTCCCCCCTTGCCAGGCGGGACTGCGGCGGGGTCCTTGATCACCTCGCCGCCCTTCATGACGAACTCGACCCTGGTCAGCACCGAGACGTCCTGGAGCGGATCGCCGGAGACGGCCACGATGTCCGCGTACGCGCCCTTCTCGAGCGAGCCGATCTGACCGGTCAAGCCCAGCAGCTCCGCGGCGTTCGTCGTCGCCGTGCGGATCGCCTCGATCGGCTTCATGCCGAGCTCGACCTCGTACCCGAACTCCCTGGCCTGGTTGATCTCGGTCCAGGGAAAACCGCCCGCGTCGGTGCCGAAGACGATCTTGACGCCGGCCTTGCGGCAGTTCTCGAAGGACTTGGCCTGAATCTTCTCGGACTGGCTGCAGATCGCGCAACCCGCGGCGGCGCGAGGCCCCGAGACGTAGCGGACGACCGTCAGCGTCGGGCAGAACGCGATGCCCTTCCTCGCCATCTCGGCGGCCATCTCCGGACGGATCGAGTCGCCGTGCTCGATCGAGTCGACGCCTGCCGCGACGGCCAGGCGCACGCCGCTGTCCGAGCGCGCGTGGGCAGCGACCTTGACGCCTCGGGCGTGCGCCTCCGAGACGACGGCCTCCATCTCCTCCTTGGTCCAGTTCGGCGGCGAGTCGACGTATCCGTCGGCGGTCAGCCGGAGGCCGCCGGTGTTGGCGTAGACCTTGACCCAGTCGGTGCCGTACGAGATCTGCTCGCGCACCGCCTTGCGGCAGCCGTCGGCGCCGTCGCAGACCATCACGCCCGTGGGGAACTTCCAGTCGGGGCGGAAATGGAGGAGGGGATAGGTGCCGGTCGTCGACAGGGCCGGGCCGACCACCTTCAGGCGCGGCCCGGGGATGACGCCCTCGTTGACGGCGTCGCGCAGGGCCACGTCGTCGTAGCCCGCGCCCTCGGTCTCCAGGTCCCGCATCGTCGTGAACCCGTGATCCAGCGCGATTTTCAGCGCACGCACGGCGCGCGCGACGCGGTGGGCCGGATACTCCTTCAGAATCTGCGCTTCGTATTCGGCGTCGGTGGCGTCGCCCTGCAGAAGGATGTGCGTGTGGAGGTCGGCGAACCCGGGCAGGAGCACGCGTGGGCCGAGATCGATGACCCGGGTCCCGGCGGGTGCCTCGGTCCCCACGCTCTCGATCCGGTCTCCGCGCACGACGACGACGGGCCGCTCGACGTAGCGTCCGGCCGCGACGTCGAGCAGGCGGGCCGCCTTGAGGGCAATCCGGAGCGGTTCGGCCTGCTGCGCGTGCGACGCGCGGCCGGCCAGGAGAAGGACCCAAGCCAGGAGAGTGAGGCGTTTTTTCACGGTCCCCCCTTGCGATTCGGGGGAGAGCGTATCGCGGCACCAAAAAACTTTCCTCCTTCCCCTAAACAATCTACAAGAAGCCGCGTATGCTCCTGTAGAGCTTCGAGAGGAGGCCCATGGCACCCGAGAAAAGCGACCTTTTGCAGGGAACCCTGGACGTGCTGATCTTGAAGACGTTGTCCGGGCAAGCCATGCACGGCTGGGGCATCGCGCTGCGGATCCAGCAGGTGTCCGAGGACGTGCTCGCCGTCAACCAGGGGTCCCTCTACCCGGCGCTTCACCGGCTGGAGGAGCGGGGCTGGATCGCGGCGGAGTGGGGCAACTCCGAGAACAACCGCCGGGCGCGCTTCTACACGTTGACGCGGGCCGGGCGCCGGCAGCTGGCAGAAGAGACACAAAGCTGGGAACGGTTCTCGGCCGCCGTCGGACGAGTCCTCGCGGCGACGGAGTAAGAGGAGGCAGACCATGATGGGACGAGTCCTGGGAAGCGTGCGGTCCCTCTTCTCGCGCCGGAAGATGGAGTCCGATCTCGACGAGGAGCTCCGGTTCCACGTCGAGGCCGAGACGGAGCGAAACCTGCGCCGCGGCATGACCCCGGAGGAGGCGCGCACCGAGGCCCTCCGCCGGTTCGGCGGCGTCGAGAAGGTCAAGGACGAGGTCCGCGAGGCCGACCGGGCCGTCCTGCTCGAAACGATCCTCCAGGACGTTCGCTACGGCGTGCGCTCGCTGCGCAAGAACCCGGGCTATGCGATCGCCGCAATCCTGACGCTCGCCCTCGGGATCGGGGCCAATACCGCCATCTTCTCGGTCGTGCACGGCGTCCTGCTGCATTCGCTTCCGTACGGCGGCGGGGACCGCCTCGTCCGCGTGCGCGCGGACGCGCCCGGCGCCGGGATCGCGGATGGCGCGTTCTCTCCTCTCGACGTCGCGGACCTCAACGCGCAGGCGCGCAGCCTCTCCGGCGTGGCCGAGTACCACTCGATGTGGTTCGTGCTGCTGGGCCGCAAGGAGCCGGAGCGCGTGCAGACCGGCGTCGTCTCGGACCGCTTCTTCGACCTGCTCGGCGTCCGGCCGCTGCTGGGCCGCACGTTCCTGCCGGGCGAAGACAAGAAGGGGGCCGAAGCCGTCCTCGTCCTCTCGTATGCGTACTGGATGCGGAGCTTCGGCGGCGACCCTGGCGTCGTGGGCCGCGTTTTTCAGATGAACGACCGCGCGCACACCGTCGTCGGCGTCCTCCCCCCGATTCCGGGATACCCCGACGACAACGACGTCTACATGCCCATCCACGCCTGTCCGTTCCGCTCCGCGGAGCACATGGAGAACGACCGCAGCATGGGCATGCTCGCGGTGTTCGGCCGCCTGAAGCCCGGCGCGACGCTGGCCGGCGCGAAGAAGGATCTGGACGCCGTCGCGGCGCACTGGATGCACGACTATCCCAAGGACTATCCCGCGACGATCGGCCTGAAGCTCGACCCCCTCCCGCTGACGGAGGAGCTGACGCGCAGCGCGCGTCCGACGTTCCTGGTTCTCCTCGCGACCGTGGGCCTCGTGCTGCTGCTGGCCTGCGCCAACGTGGCCAACCTGACGCTCGCTCGGCTGATCCGCCGCGAGAGGGAGCTGGCGCTGCGCGCGGCGCTCGGAGCCGGCCGCGCCCGGCTGATCCGGCAGCTGCTGACGGAGAGCGTGCTCCTCGCGCTCGTCGGCGGGGCCCTGGGCCTCATTTTCGCGTTCGGCGTGCGCGGGCTCCTGGTCCACTTCGCCGCCCGCTTCACGCCGCGGGCCGCGGAGATCACGATCGACGGTCCGGTGCTCGTGTTCACCCTCGGCGTGTCCCTGCTCACGGGCATCGTGTTCGGCCTGCTCCCCTCGTTCACGCCGCGGCGCACCCTGACGATCGCGCTCCAGCAGGGCAGCGATCGCAACTCCGGGACGGCCGGCAGGCTCCGCCTGCGCAACCTCCTCATCGTGGGCCAGGTCGCGATCTCGTTCGTGCTGCTGATTGGGGCCGGCCTGATGCTGCGGACGCTCTGGAAGCTCAAGCAGATCGATCCGGGCTTCCGGGCCGACCGCGTCCTGACCTCGCGCCTGGACCTGAACTTCTCCAAGTACACTAGCTCCGACGAGCGTCGCGCCTTCCAGGACCGGCTGCTCGAGCGCCTGGCGACCGAGCCCGGCGTGCTGACGGTGGCGCTGGCGGGCAACTTTCCGCTCAACGACCGCGGCGGACCCAACAGCGGCCGGTTCCGGCTCGAGGGGCGCCCCCCGGTCTCGGATCTCGCGATGCCGCGCGCAGACTTTCAGAGGGTGAGCCCGGAATACTTCAAGACGATCGGCGTGCCGCTCATGCGCGGCCGCGCGCTCGAGCGCACGGACCGGCCGGAGACGCCCCGGGTCGCCCTCGTGAACCAGTCCTTCGCGCGCCGCTACTACCCGGGCGAGGACCCCATCGGCCGGAGGCTGCAGATCCCCAACAGCGCTCCCGGCGCTCAGGGGGAAGTCCCATGGATCACGATCGTGGGCGTCGTGGGAGACGTGCGCCAGTACAGCCTCTCGAGCCCGCCGGCCGAGCAGATCTACCTCGCGATGGCGCAGTACCCGGGCCTCTCCATGAACTGCCTGATCCGCACGGCCGCCGACCCGATGCAGATGGCGGCACAGGTGCGCAACGCCGTCCACGCGATCGGATCGGAGCAGCCCGTCGACCACTTCCGCACGCTCGAGCAGGTGCGCGAGGGAACGCTCGACTCTCCGCGCCTGACGGCGCTGCTCCTGGTGCTCTTCGCCGCGCTCGCCGTTGCGATCACCGCGACCGGAATCGCGGGGGTGATCTCCTTCTCGGTCGGACAGCGGATCCAGGAGTTCGGGATCCGCATGGCGCTCGGCGCCGCGCCGCGCGCGGTCCTGGGCATGGTGCTCCGCCAGGCGCTCGCCCTGGTCCTGGCCGGGCTGGGCCTGGGCCTCGCGGCGGCGCTGCTTCTGACCCGGCTGATCTCCGGACTGCTCTACGAGATCGCCCCGACCGATCCGGCCACTTATCTCGCCGTGGCCCTTCTGCTCTTCAGCGCGGCGCTCGTCGCGGCATTCGTACCGGCCCGCCGCGCGACCGCGGTGGATCCGATGGTGGCATTGAGGAGTGCGTGAGATCAGGAAGTTGTGAATTGTGAATTGTGAAGGGGGAGTTTGAAGGATGAATAGATGCAAGGCGGTCGTTGCGGCATTCCTCCTGCTGGCGTGGGCCGGCGCGGCGTCGGCGCTGGGGCCCCGAGAGGCCAGGGGGCGCAACGTCGCGATCCTCATCTTCCCGGGCGTGCAAATCATCGACTACACGGGGCCCTGGGAGGTGCTGGGCCACGCCTCCGTCAATGGCCAGCCCGCGTTCCGCATCTACAGCGTGTCCGACTCGACCGATCCCCTCACGACGTCGATGGGCATGACGGTGATCCCGAACTTCCGCTTCGGCACCGAACCCAAGCCGGACCTCATCGTGGTGCCGGGCGGCAACGTCGATCCGCAGCTCGTGAATCCCGCCGTGATCTCCTGGCTCCGCGAGAGCGCGAAGAGCGCCGAGGTCGTGCTCTCGGTCTGCAACGGCGCGTTCTTCCTGGCCAAGGCGGGCCTGCTCGACGGGTTGGAGGCGACGACCTTCGCGGGACTGATCGACGAGCTCAAGGCGGCCGCGCCCAAGACCCGCGTGGTCTGCGACAAGAGGTTCGTCGACAACGGGAAGATCGTCACCGCCGCGGGGCTCTCCTCGGGGATCGACGGCGCGCTGCACGTCATCGAGAAGCTGTTTGGAAAAGGGACGGCTCAGGTCGCCGCCACGTCGCTCGAATACGATTGGCGGCCCGACTCCGGCTACGCGCGGGCCAGCCTCGCCGATCAGAGACTGTCGCCGGGATTCGAGGCGATTCGCGAATTCTCGCGCACGGTCGTACGCCACGAGGGCACCCGCGACCGCTGGGAGACGAGCTGGAAGGTCCGGACCGACGCCAGCGCCGGATCCGTGCTGGAACGTCTGGATCGCGCCTTCCAGGGATCCCGCGGAGCCGCAAGACAAGGGCCGGGAGCGTGGCGCCTGGCGGCGGAGGACGGGTCCCTCTGGACCGAGTCGACTCACGTCCAGTCGGTCGAGGGCAAAGGGGGCGCGGGATACCTCGTGACCATGACCGTCTCCCGCGCCCAGTAGCCGTCGTCCTCCCGGACCGGGCATTGGTCCGCATCGCAAGAAGCTTGGAATCCTCGGGACTGCTCTTGCGGTTTCCACAGCGCGGAGGCACCTCATGCGAACCTACGGGATGACGGTCAACGGCCGGCGGCGCGCCGTGATCACCGCCGATCCGGACATGCCGCTTCTGTGGGTCCTTCGGGATCGCCTCGGCCTGACGGGCACCAAGTACGGTTGCGGCGTCGGCGTCTGCGGCGCCTGCACCGTGCACGTGGACGGCCAGGCGATGCGCTCCTGTCAGGTGCCGGTCTCGGCCGTCGTTGGCCACGCGGTCACCACGATCGAAGGCCTCTCGAAGGACGGCAGCCATCCTTGCCAGCGCGCCTGGCTCCAGGAGGACGTGGCGCAGTGCGGATACTGCCAGCCCGGAATGATCATGTCCGCGGCGGCGGTCCTCGCCGGCAAAGGCCGACCCACGCTGGAGGGGATGGAGGCCGCGCTTTCGGAGCACGTTTGCCGGTGCGGGACCTACGGCCGGATCCGCAAGGCCGTGCGGCGCCTGATCCCGGTGGGGGATGCGCCTTGACCGCCAGCCGGAGACAGTTCTTGCGAACCGGGAGCTTGGGCGGCGCGGCCCTGGCGCTGCGCATCCCCTTGTACGGGACAGTGCCCGTGGCCAAGGCGGAACCCTTCGCGCCCAACCAGTGGCTCAAGGTCGACCGCGATGGCCGCGTCACGCTGGTCATCGCGCGGTCGGAGATGGGGCAGGGAGTCCGCACCTCGCTTGCGATGATTCTGGCGGATGAGCTCGATGCGAACTGGAAGACCGTTTCGCTGGAGC
>JBDTXY010000050.1:0-11798 GCA_040005945.1 Acidobacteriota bacterium | reverse complement strand
AGACGTTCGTAGAGGTCTCGGATCTCCTGCAGCGTCGTGACGTCGGCGGGGAACTTGTCGGGGCGCAGCCGCACGATGCGGGGGAAGCGGAGGGCGAAGCCGGACTTGTGGCGGGCGCTCTTCTGGAGGGAGTCGAAGGAGACTTCCAGGACCACCTCTGGCTTGACCGAGCGGACGGGGCCGAAGCGGGCGACCGTGCTCTTGCGAAACTGGGAGCCCAGGGACCGGATCTCTTCGTCGGAAAGGCCGGAGTAGGCCTTGCCGATGTTGACGAAGGCGTCCTCTTCGCGCACCGCGAATGTGTAGTCGGACAGCATGCCGGCGCGCTTGCCGTGTCCCTGCTCGACGGCGGTCACGACGACGTCGATCGAAGCCAAGGCCTTTTTCCACTTTCGCCAGCCGCGGCCGCGCTTGCCGGCCTGGTAGGTCGAGTCGCGGCGTTTGAGGACCAGGCCTTCGTTGCCGCGCGCGCGGGCGTCCGCAAACAGCGTCTCCAGCGCCGCGGGTGTTGCGGCCTGGAAGACGTCCGAGAACCGAATTCGATGCGCGGCGGCGATTTGCTCCAGATGCTCGCGGCGCTTTTCCCAAGGTTGCTCGAAGAGCGGCTGGTCGCCGCTGGCCAGGCAGTCGTACGCGATGAAAACCGTCGGGATTTCGGCGATCAGCGCCGCGTCGGGCGCCTTGCGTCCCAGCCGGCGCTGAAGACGAAAAAAAGAGGCCGGCCGCTCGTCCTGCCAGGCGACGATCTCCCCATCCAGGAGAAAAGTGCCCTCGGTACCCGCCAGCTGCGCCGCGATCTCCGGAAATTGCTCCGTGACCTCGTCCAGCGTTCGCGAATAGAGCGCGACCCGGTCGCCGTGCTTGTGCGCGTGGGCGCGGATCCCGTCGAACTTGTCCTCCACCGCGAGCTCCGGCAGCTCCGCCGCGACTTCCTCGGCCGTCTCGATGGGAGAGGCGAGCATGAAGCCGATCGGATGAAAGAGCCGAAACCGGATCTGACCCAGGCCGTCCGCGCGCGCGGCGGCGGCCGTCTCACCGATGTCGCCGCTGTCGCGGCGGGCCCGCGCCACGGCCTCGCGATCCCGTCCGAACGCCTGCGCGATCGCTTCTTCGACCGTGGTCACGTCCGCGCCGATCCGCAGGCCTCCCGACAGAGTCTTGAGCAGGTACTTCGCCTCCGCCGCTCCGCAGCGTCGGAGCATCGCCTCGAGCGCGGCGCGTTTGTGGGCAGGCTTGCGCTGGCGCGCAAGATCCCGGAAGAAGACTTCCGTCTCCGCGATCGTCATGGCGTCCGGGCCCTGCGCCGGCCGGAGCAACCCGACCGCCTCGCCGAGGTCTCCGATCGCCCGCGCGCAGGCGCCGATGGTCTCTTCGTCCCACCCCGTGACGGCGGACGCGGCCTTGGCCACGGTCGCGTAGCCCACCGACGTCACGGCCTGCTCGTGCTCGGCGAAGGGAGAGCCGGAGAGCAGCCGCGCCGCGGCGGGAAGCTCGGCCGCATCGACCCGGGCGAGCGTGTGGGCGAGCCGCGCGACCTTCGCGAGCTTTCCCCGGGTCGCCGCCACCGCGTCGAGCGTCTCGGCGAGATCGCGGTAGGCGGTCACGGCTCCTCGGCCGGCCGCTCCTCGCGGTCCGAGAAAGCCTCGGCGGCGACGCCTTCCCGCGTCAGGATGCGCGCGAAATCCCGCGCGAACCCGTGAAGGGTTACCACGCGCCGCGGCCCGACGGCACGGACGTGCTGGAGCAGGTCCGCGAAGTCCGCGTGATCGGACATCGGAATGAGCACGTCCGCCTCGAATTCGACGCGCGAGGCTTCGCGCAGCGCCCACCCGGAGAGGTAGATCACGCGCTTCTTCTTGATGCCTCGGACCATCGGCGAGCGGACCGTCGACGGCGGGGTGATGAGGGCTTCACCCTCTCTGGCCGGCCCGGATTCGTAGGCGCGGGAGAGGGGCAGCGCGATCCCGGCGGCGGCATAGTCGGGGACCAGCTTCCATGCGGCGCCGTGCAGCACGTTGCCGATCCCGGCCTCGCCGAGGATGGCCGCCGCCTCCTGCGCCTTGCCTAGCGAATAGGCCAACAGGACGGGCGTCTCGCCCTGCGCGATCGCTTCGCGGCAGGCCGCGAGAATGCGGCGCTCGAGCTCTTCCCGGTTCGGGAACGTGAAGACGGGCAGTCCGAACGTCGTCTCCGTCATCAACGTGTCGGCGGCGGGAGCCTCGATGGGCGCGCAGGTGCGGCCGGGACGCCGCTTGAAGTCTCCGGTATAGAGGAGCGTGTCTCCCTCGCGCCGCAAAAAGACCTGGGCCGACCCGAGAATGTGCCCCGCGGGCACGAGGCGCAGGAGGGTGCCGGAGCTCTCCCGCTCTTCTCCGTACGGGATCTCTTGCGCCGCTCCGGTCCACTCCGGGTGGCGCCGCCGGTAGATCGCGGCGGTTTCGGGCGTCGACCAGATTTCCCCGAGGCCCGCGATCGCGTGATCGGCGTGCGCGTGCGTCAGGATCGCCCGGGGAACCGGCGCCGAAGGATCCAGGAAGGCGTTGAAGGCGGGGGAGTAGAAGCCCTCCGGCCGCGACGCGAGGAGGGGCTCGAGCAGAGGCGCCATGGGGTGCGGATTCTACGCAATCATGGCCGGACGGCTCCGAGCATCTCCAGCGCGACCCTTCGCTCCCTCGCATGATCCACGATCGGCGCCGGATAGTCGATCCCGATGCGGCAGCCCGCACCGGCCTGCTCGGAAGCGGTCATGGTCCACGGCTCGTGGATCCTGGCGTCGGGAACGCGCGCGAGCTCGGGAAGATGGCGGCGAATGTAGCGTCCCTCGGGATCGCACTTCCGGGACTGCAGAACCGGATGAAAGATGCGGAAGTACGGCGCCGCGTCGGTGCCGGATCCCGCGGCCCATTGCCACCCGCCGTTGTTGTTGGCCAGATCCGCGTCGGCGAGCTCGTGCGCGAACCACTCCTCTCCGTGACGCCAGTGAACGTGCAGGTCCTTCGTCAGGAAGGACGCGGCGACCATGCGCGACCGGTTGTGCATCCAGTGCGTGGTGGCCAGCTCCCGCATCGCGGCGTCGACCAAGGGGTAGCCGGTGCGTCCCCGCTTCCACGCCTCGAGCGCGTCCGCGCCGCCGGCCCAGGCGATGCGGTCGAATCGCGGGCGGAAGCTCTCCCGCGCGACCCGCGGGAAGTGGAACAGGACGTGATGGAAGAACTCCCGCCACGCCAGCTCCGAGACGAAGCTCCGCGCATCGCGCGCGCCGGCCCGCACCGTGCGCGGCGAGATGGTGCCGAAGTGAAGGTGGGGCGAGAGCCGCGAGGTCCCCTCCCGGTCCGGGCGGTCGCGATCCTCGGCGTATCGCGCCGCCGCATGCGTGAAGAAACGGTCCGCGAGCTCGCGGGCGGCGGATTCGCCCCCGCGGGGCGCGCGCGGATCCGGCGGGAGGTCGCGCCACGAACGGACCCGGGACAGGGGGATGCTGCCGGGAAGCTCCGGCGTGTCCAAGGCCGCGGGCGCCGGCTCGGGATCGCGCTTCTCGGCCGACATCCACTTCCGAAAGAACGGCGTGAAGACGGTATACGGATCGCCCGAACCGCTCGCGATCGCGTCCGGCTCGACCAGCAGCGCGTCCGGAAAGAGGAACATCCGCCCGCCCGCGGCCTCGACGGCGGCGCGGGCCTCGCGATCGCGGCGCTCGGGATATGGGCCGATCTCTGCGTTGGCGTACACGGCGTCGGCATCCGTCTCGGCCAGAAGACGCGGCAACGCCTCGGCCGGCGGCCCGCAGCGCACCACGAGCCGCCCTCCCACCCGGGGCAGGCTGCGCTCCAAGTCTTCGAGGCTCTCGCGCAGGAAGCGGAAACGCGCCGGCCCCACGCTCGCATCCGCCGCGTAGTGGTCGTCCAGGATGAAGACCGGCACGACGCGATCCGCGTCCCGGGCGGCGCGAACGAGCGACGTGTTGTCGGCGACGCGGAGGTCGCGCCGGAACCAGTGAATGAGAGTCCGCGCGCGGGCCACGGCGCCGATGCCTACGGCAGCGGCTGCAGGCCGAAGAGGGGGAGTGTGGCGATGGAGTGAAGCCCGGGGGCGGCGTCGACGATGAAGGGAACCGCGTTGACCACGCATCCCACCGTCGACCGGTCCCCGTGAAATCCGCCGGCGACTTCCAGGTGAACCGGCGGATCGCCCTCGACGTCGATCCGGTCGCCGGGCTTGGCCGCGCCCACGGCCATGGTCAAGTCGAGGGTGACGCGGACTTGGTCGCCCGCCTGCACGATCGCGACTTGATGCAGGCCCAGGACTTGCCCCGCCGGAATGCCGTCGGTCTCCACGTCGGCCCAGACCGGCTTGACCGTCTCGGTGATCTCGTGGATCGGGAGGCCCAATCCCAGCGCGATGATCGCGGCGGATTCCGAGAGCCCGACGTGCCCGAGCTTTTTGGCCCTGACCCCCGAGTCGAATTCCTGCCGGGTCAGGCCCGCGCCGACCTTGGCGCGCAAGGGGCCGCGCCGCTTGGCCGCGTCCACGACGCGCGTCGCCTTGACGGAGTCGACTCGGACGCACGCCGACGCGACTGCCAGGACGAGCCGGTCCATCACGAGCCCGGGATTGACGCCGGTTCCCAGCACCGCGACGCCCTTGTCCTTCGCCCGGCGGTCGATCTGGCGAGCCATGGCGGAGTGGCGCAGCTCCGGATACGCGAGCTCCTCGCACGTGGAGACAATGTGGAAACCCGCGTCGATCGCCTCTTCGATTTGCGGCAGGACCGCGTGCAGCCGCGAGCCGGTGCAGAGGACGACGACGTCGCCTCTTCCACGCGTGGACGCGCTGGCCGCATAGAGGCCTGCCGCGGAGGCTTGTACGGTGACTCCGGGGAAGTGGCCCTCCAGGAGGCTGGACAGCGCCGCGCCCGCCTTGTCGGGAGCCGGGTCCGCGGCGCCCAGCAGCGCGATGCGCTCGCGACCCGCCAGGGCCTTGCCGACCTCGAGCCCGATGGGTCCCAACCCGACGAGAGCGACACGCGCGTTGCGCAAAGGCATGGTCCTGGACGTCCCCCTGTCGCCGACTTGCCGCCGGCGGGAGGCATTCTATCCATTCGCGCCGCCGTTCTGCGGCTTAGGATATGTCTCCTCGGGAGGGCCGCCATGCGCCAGAGAATCCTCGCGTCGTTGTTCCTGCTCGCGGCTGCGGCCGGCCCCCTGGCCGCGCAGACGTCCACCGCTCCGCCGCAGCCCACGCTCGCGTTGGTCGGCGGCCGGATCGTGGACGGCTACGAGGCGCGCCCCATCGACGACGGGGTGATCCTCATCGCGGGAGAGCGCATCCTCGCCGTGGGTCCCCGCTCCCAGATCGTCGTGCCCGCCGGAGTTACCACGATCGACACGCGGGGCATGACCGTGCTCCCGGGCCTCGCGGACATGCACGTGCATCTGATGATCCTGGGCCACGGCGACTACGAGCACTGGGATACCTACCGGCCGCGTTTCCGCAACGAGATCATGCCGGCGGCCGCGCGGCAGCTGCTCCGGGCGGGCGTGACCTTCGCCCGGGACCTGGGCGCGCCGCTCGAAGACATCCTCGACGTCAAGCGCCGCATCGAGAAGGGGGAGATCCCGGGGCCGCGACTCTTCGTGTCCGGCCCCTTCATTCAGCACCGCCCGTACAGCGACTACGAGAAGGAGTATCGGTGGGGCATGTCGGGACCGGCGGATGCCCGGGCCAAGGTCCAGAAAATCATCGACGCGGGCGTGGACCTGATCAAGCTGATCGATCAGGACCAGATGACCGAGGACGAGGTCCGCGCGGTCGTCGAGACGGCGCACAAGGCGGGGCGTCCCGTCGTCGCGCACGGGCATCGGGAGGAGGAGATCCGGATCGGGCTCAAGTACAACGTGGACTGTTTCGAGCACACGGGCCTGGGAACCGAGCCGGGATATCCCGAGGACATTCTCCAGGCCCTGCGCAAGCGCAATCAGACTCTGGCCTGGTGCCCGACGATCTCGCCCCTCTTCCTGTCCGAGTACACCGCGGACGTCTTTCCCGAGAGGCTGAACGATCCGCGGTGGCAGGACGGGCTGGCCCCTGACCTCGTGCGGGACATTCGGGACTCGCTGCGGGACATCGGCGCACTGCCCTACTTCACGTTGGTGCGGCGCCGGATCCCGACCCTCCCGGCCAAGTTCCGGCAGCTTCGGGAAACCGGCGTGACGCTGCTGGTCGGGACCGACTCGGGGATTCCCGGCAACTTCCACAGCGATTCCACCTGGAGGGAGCTCGCCGCCTGGGTCCGGCTCGGAATGACCCCGATGCAAGCCATCGCGGGCGCGACCCGCTGGCCGGCGGTCTGGCTCAAGAAGGAAAAGGACATCGGCACGATCGCGCCCGGCCGCTATGCCGACATCATCGCCGTGCGGGGCGACGTCCTGAGCAACATCGAGCTGCTCCAGAACGTCGACGTCGTGGTCAAGAACGGAGTCAGGATCCGATGAGGGAATCCGGAATCCACGGGCGCCCCGGAGGGTTGTCTAGGCCATGAAAACGCTTGGGACGATGGCGATTCTGGCCGCTTTCCTGGTCGTTTCGTGCGCGAGCAAGCCGGTCAAGCGGGGCTCGGCGGTAACGGGGTCGAAGGTCCTGGAAGGCGTCGTCGTGGAGCGGGATCGCGAGGCACCCAGCTCGGGAGGCGCGAGCTTCCGGGGCCCCGGGGACTACTACCTGGTCTTCGAGGTTCGGGAGGGGGACGCCACGGCCCGGTACCGCTATACCGTGACGTATCAGCAGTGGTTCCGCTTTCCCGAGGGCTCTCACGTCCGGATCACGCTGAGAAACAACTTCCTTCAAGACATCCAATCCATCGAGTAGGCGCCCGCCAGGCTAGGATCCCGTCGTGCAGTCGGCAAGCTGGGACGGCGAGAGTTTCCTGACGCGCGTCGACCCCGAGACCGGCGCCTGGATCTTCGTGGCGCTCCACTCCTCGCGTCTGGGGCCTGCCTCGGGGGGAACCCGGATGATCGCGTATCCGGACCTTGCGGCGGCCCGCTCCGACGCGATGCGGCTGGCGGCCGGGATGACGTACAAGTGGGCCGCCGCGGGCTTCGCGGGCGGCGGCGGCAAGGGCGTCATCGCGGCGCCCGCCGGACTCTCGGCCGCCTCTCGCGCCGCGCTCCTGCGCCGATACGGCTCGCTGGTCCGCGAGCTTTCGGGGCGCTTCTGGACGGGAGCCGACGCGGGAACCACCGCGCAGGACATGGACGTCATCGCCGAAACGGGGGCGCCGTTCGTCTTCAGCCGGACGCCCGAGCACGGCGGCGCGGGAGGATCCGGAACGTGGACGGCGCTGGGAGTCTTCACGACGATCCAGACCGTCTGCGGAAGGCTCTTCGGAGACGCGTCGCTGTCGGAGCGTCATGTCCTGGTCCAGGGGATCGGGAGCGTCGGGTATCCCTTGATCGAGAGGCTGCGCGACGCCGGAGCCCGGGTCTGCTACACGGACGTGGCACCCGGAGCCTCCGGGAGATTTTCCGGCGCGGCGCGGATCGCGTTCGTCCCGCCGGAAGACGTCTTCGAAACCCCCTGCGACGTCTTTGCCCCGTGCGCCCTCGGAGCGGTCCTGAACTCGCAGACGATTCCGCAGCTGCGGTGCCGGGCCGTCGTGGGTGCCGCCAACAATCAGCTCTCCCGCCCCGAAGACGCGGACCTGCTGCGCGGCCGCGGCATCCTCTACGCCCCCGACTTCGTGGTCAACGCCGGGGGCGCGATCGCGATTACCGGCATCGAGGCGCTGGGCTGGAAGGCCGAGCGCGCGGATCGCGAGGTTCGCGCGATCGCCCAGACGCTCCTGCGGGTGATGGATCTGTCCGAGCGCGACGGCATCTCGACGGATGCCGCGGCGCGCCGCATTGCCGAGGACCGGCTCGCCGCGGGCTAGCGCAGCGGGTAGGGCTCTCCGCTCTTGGAGACGTCGAATTCCCGCGACTTCCCCCTGGGAATCGACAGCGACCGCCAGGCGTTTCCCGCAAAGTGCTTGGCGAGAAAGACGATCTGGCCGACGTGGTAGGCGTAATGCGTCAACTGGCGCTGGATCGCCTGGAGCACCGTGTGCTCCTCTCCCCGAATGCGGACGATGTCCAGCAAGTCCTCCGGGGAAACCTGCCCGAGCGTCTCGAAGAGGAGCGCCCAGCCCGCCTCCCACCGCTCCTGAACGCCCGACCGGGTGTCGCCCGGCTCGACCTCGAACTCGGTGTCGCGGTTCCGGTCGGTTTTTTCGCCGTCGGTCGTTCGAAAGTCCCTCCAGCGCGAACGCATGTTGCCCGAGATGTGCTTGAGCACCAGCGCGATGCTGTTGGACTCCGGGCCGCCGGCGCGAAAGAAGTCGGCATCGGAGACCTGCGCCAGGGCGGCGTCCGCGAGGGTCTTGGTCTTGCGCATCTGCCGGACCGCGTCCTCCAGAAAGTGCGCGCCGATCCGCGAATCGGACATCGGCACATCCTACCCTCCGTGAGACTCGACCCTAGAATGCGTCCGTGAGCCGAGATCCCTTGGCCGGATTCGCCCCGGCCGTGCGCGACTGGTTCCGCGCCTCCTTCGCGGAGCCCACCGCCGCGCAGCGCAAGGGCTGGCCCTCGATCCTCGCCGGACGGTCCACGCTGCTTCTCGCGCCGACGGGCTCGGGCAAGACGCTGGCCGCCTTCCTGGCGGGCATCGACCGGCTCATGTTTTCCCCGGAGCCTCCCCCGAAGGAGCGGTGCCGGATTCTCTACGTCTCCCCGCTGAAGGCCTTGGCGGTCGACGTCGAGCGCAACCTGCGCGCGCCCATCGCCGGGGTCGCCGCGACCGCGCAGCGCGCGGGCCTGGCGTATCGCGTTCCGACGGTGGCCATCCGCTCCGGGGACACCCCGCAAGCGGAGCGCGCCCGGATCGCGCGCACGCCCCCCGACATCCTGATCACGACGCCCGAATCCCTCTATCTGCTGTTGACGTCGCGCGCCCGGGAGATCTTCGCTTCCCTGGAAACGGTGATCGTCGACGAGATCCACGCGCTCGCCGCGAGCAAGCGCGGCGCGCATCTGTTTCTGTCGCTGGAGCGCGTCGAGGAGCTGCGCGCCGGCTCCAAGCCGCTCCAGCGCATCGGGCTGTCGGCCACGCAGCGGCCGTTGGAGGAGATTGCGCGCCTGCTCGGCGGCGGGGACGTGAAGGGACGAGGCGGGTCGTGGAAACCGCGCGACGTCGAGATCGTGGATGCGGGCAGCCGCAAAGCCTTCGCGTTGACGGTGGAGGTGCCGGTCGAGGACATGGCCCGGCTGGCGCAGGAAGAGGAAATCTCATCGGGTCCCGCCGCCGGAGCCCCCACGCGCCGGTCGATCTGGCCCTCGATCTATCCGCGCCTGGTTGAGCTCGTGCGCGCGCACCGGTCGACCATGATCTTCGTCAACAGCCGGCGCCTGGCCGAGCGGCTGGCCGCGGCGATCAACGAGAGCGCGGGCGAGGAGATCGCGCTGGCCCACCACGGCTCGGTCGCGCGGGAAAAACGGCAAGAGATCGAGGATCGATTGAAGCGCGGCGATCTTCCCGCGATCGTGGCCACGTCCTCCCTGGAGCTGGGGATCGACATGGGCGCCGTCGACCAGGTGATCCAGATCGAGGCACCCCCTTCGATCGCCTCGGGAATACAGCGGATCGGGCGCGCGGGCCATACCGTTGGCGAGGTCTCGCGCGGCGTCATCTTTCCCAAGTACCGGGGAGACTTGCTCGCCTCCGCCGCCGCGACCGCGCGCATGGCGGAGGGGAAAGTCGAGGAGACGGCGTATCCGCGCAATCCCCTGGACGTCCTGGCACAGCAGATCGTCGCGATCGCAGCTTCGGGATCCCGAGGCAAGGCCGGCGGCGCCGAGGATTCCGTGGGCGTCGAGGACCTCTATCGGCTGGTGCGGCGGGCGGCGCCGTTCGCCGAGTTGCCGCGCGGCTCGTTCGAGGGCGTCCTGGACATGCTCTCGGGGCGCTATCCCTCCGACGAGTTCGCGGAGCTGAAGCCCCGCCTGACGTGGGATCGGGTCGGGGGACGCGTGCGTGCCCGCGAGGGAGCGGGACGCGTCGCGGTGGTCAACGCCGGGACCATCCCGGACCGCGGCCTGTACGGCGTCTTCCTGGCCGGCGAGGATCCCCGCCGGAGCCTGCGCGTGGGCGAGCTGGACGAGGAGATGGTGTTCGAGTCCCGCCCGGGAGACGTCTTCGTGCTCGGCGCCTCTTCCTGGCGAATCGATCAGATCACGCACGATCGCGTGATCGTCTCCCCCGCTCCGGGAGAGCCCGGCAAGATGCCGTTCTGGCACGGAGACCGTCCGGGACGGCCGATCGAGTTCGGCGAAGCCATCGGGGAGCTCACCCGAAGTCTCGCCGCGTCCGAGGACTCCGACGCCATTGCGAAGCTGCAGAGCGGGCACGGCCTGGACCCTCGCGCCGCCGCAAACCTCATCGCGTACTTGCGCGACCAGGCCCAGGCGACCGGCCAGGTGCCCAGCGATCGCACCATCGTGATCGAGCGGTACATGGATGAGATCGGCGACTGGCGCGTCTGCGTCCTCTCGCCGTTTGGCGCGCGCGTCCATGCGCCCTGGGCGACCGCGGTCACCGCGCGGCTCAAGGAGTCCACGGGCGGGGACGTCGAAGCGATCTGGTCGGATGACGGCATGGTCTTCCGGCTTCCGGAGTCCGGCGAGGCGCCGGAGGCATCCCTGTTCATCCCCGCCGCCGACGAGATCGAGGACCGCGTCGTCCGCGCGCTCGGCGAGACTTCGCTCTTTGCGGCGCGATTCCGCGAGAATGCCGCCCGCGCGCTGCTGCTGCCGCGCCGACACCCCGGGCGGCGGAGTCCCCTGTGGGCGCAGCGCCGGCGGGCCGCGGATCTGTTGGCCGTGGCCGCCCGGTACGGCTCCTTCCCGATCCTGCTGGAGACCTATCGCGAGTGCCTGCGCGACGTGTTCGACCTGCCCGGGACCGTCGAGATCCTGCGCCGCGTCGCCTCGCGCCGCATCCGCGTCGTCACGGTGGATTCGCGCACGCCGTCGCCCTTCGCCTCGTCTCTGCTCTTCTCGTACGTCTCCAACTTCATTTACGACGGCGACGCGCCGTTGGCCGAGCGGCGGGCTCAGGCGCTCTCGGTCGACCAGGCGCAGTTGCGCGAGCTGCTGGGCGAGGCCGAGCTGCGCGAGCTGCTAGACATCGGGTCTATCGAGGGGATCGAGCAATCGCTGCAGAGGCTGGAGGGCCATCGCGTCCGGCACGCCGATGGACTGCATGACCTTCTCCTCTCGCTGGGCGACTTGACCGAGGAGGAGATCCGCGCGCGAGCCGCGGCGCCGGATGCGGTGCCGCAATGGCTGAAGGATCTCCTGTCCGAGCGACGCATCATCGGCGTGAAGATCGGGGGCGAGCGTCGGATCGCCGCGGCGGAGGATGCGGGCCGTCTCCGGGATGGTCTCGGCGTCGTTCCTCCGGCCGGGCTTCCGGGCGCCTTTCTCGAGCCCGTCGCGGATGCGCTGGGAGACCTGGTGTCGCGGTACGCGCGCACGCACGGTCCGTTTCGGCTGGAGCAGATCGGGGAGCGCCTGGGCATCGCCGTGGGAATGGCGCGCCTCGCGCTGGAGCGTTTGGCCGAGCAGGGCCGGGTCGTCGAGGGAGACTTCCTGCCCGGCGGCCGCTCGCGCGAGTGGTGCGACGCCGGCGTGCTGCGCGCGATCAAGCGCCGTTCGCTGGCGAAGCTCCGGCGGGAAGTGGAGCCCGTCGAGCCGGCGGCGTTC
>JBDTXY010000049.1:0-12085 GCA_040005945.1 Acidobacteriota bacterium | reverse complement strand
CGCCGCGAAACCGGCAACCCCTTGGACTTGCGCTTCCTGGCCGCGGGCTCTTCCTCAGGCACCGCGTGGGCCGCCTCGCGCGCCTTGTTCTCGGCGACAGCGCCCTCCTCCGCCATGAGCCGGTGGAGGTAGATCGCGACGTCCGCGCTCCCCGGCGCGGGCGTGTAGGAGTAGAGAACGGAATCCAGCTCGCGCAGGAGATCGGATGCGTTGGCGTAGCGCTCCTCGGGGTCTTTGGCCAGGGCACGCAGGACGACGGCATCCAGGTTGCGAGGCACTTCCGGGTTCAATCGGGAGGGCGGCGCCACGTCGGCGTTGCGGACCTTTTCGAGCATCTGGATGTCCGTCTCGCCGCCGAAGAGGCGCTCCCCCGTCAGCAGCTCGTGGAGCACCACGCCCAGCGAGAACAGGTCGCTGCGCCGGTCGATGGCCCGGCCCCACGCCTGTTCGGGCGACATGTACTGCAGCTTGCCCTTGAGCGCTCCGGACTGGGTCTGTCCGACTTTGGACGCGGCCTTGGCGATTCCGAAGTCGCAGAGCTTGATGTCGCCTTCGTAGGAAATGAGAATGTTCTGCGGCGAAACGTCGCGGTGCACGATGTTGAGCTCGTGGCTCTCCGCGTCGCGGCGGCGGTGCGCGTAGTCCAGCGCCGAAGCGACCTTGGACGCGATGTAGACGGCCAGCGGAACCGGCACGGGCACGTCCAGCTCCCGCGCCGACCGCTGGATCGCGCGCAGGTCGCGGCCGTCGACGTATTCCATCGCGATGAAGTAGCCGCCCGCCTGGATCTTTCCGAGGTCGTAGATGTGAATGATGTTGGGGTGGTTGAGCTGGGCCGCGAGCTTCGCCTCGTCGGCGAACATGGTGATGAACTCTTCGTCGTCGGCCAGGTGCGGAAGGATTTTCTTGATCGCGACGATCTTCTGAAATCCCTCGACGCCCGTGCGCTTGGCCTTGTAGAGCTCGGCCATTCCGCCGCTGGCGATCCGCTCGATGATTTCGTACTGTCCGAACCGGTCGGGTCCCGACGAAGGCACCGCGGCCGCGGGCTCTTCGCGCCGGCGCGGCGGCCGGGCCGTCCCCGTGGTCGGCGTCGGCGTGCCCCCCGCCGGGGGCCGGGGCTTGGGCAGGGAGATTCCCGACAGCGTGTCCGAAAGGATCTTGTCGACGTCGGTATCGGAGGAAAGCTTGGGGCGGGACGTGGGCGCCGACGGCGTCTCACGCGCGGGAGCCGGACGGGGGCCCGGCTTGGCCGAAAGGTTGAGTCCCGAGAGCGTATCGCGCAGGCGCTTCTCCATCGCGTCTTCGGCCACGGGCGGACGGGCCGCGGGCGCCGGCGCGGGAGCGGGCGGCGCCGCTCGCGGGAGAGCCGGCGGCGCTTGTGGCGGCGCCGCTTGCGATGGCGTTAGCGGCGGCGGCGGCGCCGCTTGCGATTGCGGCGGTGGCGCCTGCGGTGGCGGAGTGACGAGGGAGCGCGGGCTCTCGACCAAATCGTTGAGCACGTCCGAGAAAATGTCCGAAGACGTCAGCGGCGCCGGCGCGGCCGCCACCAGCTGCGACGCATCGATGCGCATGGTCTTGGCGCCCATGTCCGAGAGCTCCAGCGCCTCCCCGACCGTCCCCAGAAAGTCCTCGTTGCTGTACGGGCGGGCCAGGATGTCGAAGGCGCCGACCTTTTGCGCGTCCGCCTTGCGATTGTCCCCGCGGTACCCGCTCATCATGAGGACGATGGGCGGGGCCGTGGCGCCCCCCTTCTTGCGGATCTCCCGGATCACCTCGGCGCTCGGAAGGCGGGGCAGCATTCCGGACAGCAGGACCAGGTCGAACCGCGAGCCGGCGAAGGCCGCCAGCCCGGCCTCGCCGTCGTGAGACTCGGTGATGGCGTGGCCGAGCGGGCGCAGGAGCTCACGAATTCGCTCCACGTAGCGCGGCTCGTATTCGATCAAAAGAACTTTCTTGGGCATGAACTGCGCCTATTGTCGCTGGAAACGTCTGGAAATCAAAGGGAAGGAGCTGTCAGCGTCCCGCTGAGCCGACGGCTATAATCCTCCGCCGCAGGAGAACTCCGATGTCTGGACACAGCAAATGGAGCACGATCAAGCACAAGAAGGGTGCGGCCGATGCCAAGCGCGGCCGCGTCTTCACGAAGCTGATTCGGGAGCTGACGATGGCCGCCAAGCAGGGCGGCGGCGACGTGGCATCCAACCCGCGCCTGCGCAAGGCCGTCGACGACGCCAAGGCGGTCAACATGCCCGCGGACAACATCAAGCGAGCGATCCAACGCGGCACGGGCGAGCTTCCCGGCGTCTCGTACGAGGAGATCACCTTCGAGGGCTATGGACCCGGCGGGACCGCCATCCTGATCGAAGCGCTGACGGACAACAAGAACCGGACCCTGCCCGAGATCCGAACGATCTTCTCCAAGCACGGCGGCAACCTCGGGGAGACCGGCTCCGTGCGTTTTCTGTTTCAAAAGATGGGGTACATCGCCATCGAGAAGGACAAGGCGAGCGAGGACGCCGTGATGGAAGCGGCCATCGAGGCGGGCGCCGACGACGTCGAGACGACGGAGCAGTACCACGAGATCAAGACCTCGCCGGAGAGCTTTCCCGCCGTCAAAGGCCAGCTCGAGGCCAAGGGGCTCCCTCTGGCCGTGGCCGAGATCTCGATGATTCCGACCACCGAGGTTTCGCTGGACTCCCGCAAGGCCGACCAGATGGTCAAGCTGATGGAGGCGATCGAGGATCACGACGACGTTCAGAACGTCTGGGCCAATTTCGATTTCGTCGAGACGCCTGCCGAGAAGTCGTGAGGCGGTAGGCGATCGGCCTCCCGCCCCATGAAAATCCTGGGCCTCGATCCCGGAACCGTCGCGACGGGCTTCGGCATCGTGGTCTTCGACAGCGGCCGATTGGCGCTCGAGGGTTGCGGGGTCTGGCGGCCCGCCGCGCGGCTCACGCTGCCGGAGAAGCTGAACTTCCTGTTCTCGGCCGTCGTCGAGCTGATCGAGCAGATCCACCCCGACGCGGTCTCCGTCGAGACGGTCTTCGCGGCCAAGAACATTTCCTCCGCGCTCAAGCTGTCGCACGCCCGCGGCGTCCTCCTGGCCGCGGCGTCCCGCTGCGCGGTGCCGGTCTTCGAGTACGAGCCGCGGCTGGTCAAGAAGGCCCTGGTGGGCTACGGGCAGGCGGAAAAACAACAGGTCCGCGCGATGGTGCTGTCGCTGCTGGCTCGCCAGCGGACCCGCGTGCCGCTAGACGCCGCGGATGCGCTGGCGGTGGCCATTTGCCACATCCACGCGGCGCCCCGGGCGGCGCCGTGAGCGGCGCTCCACCCGCCGCGGGGGGCCCGATGCGAAGCGGCGCGGATGGGGATGGAGACCCCTTCCTGCCAACCTGCTAGCATCCGCGCTACCTATGTCCTTTCAGGGTTCCATTCAGGAGCTCCCTGTTCCCGACATCATTCAGTTGGTCTCGGTTTCCGGCAAGACTGGAGTCTTCATGCTGGTCCGGGGGTCGGAGCGGGGGTTCATATTCCTGAAGAACGGCCGGATCGTGCACGCCGAGCTAGGCGGGGTCGTCGGCGAAGAGGCGGTCTACGCCCTGGCGATCTGGTCCAGCGGCGATTTCCAGTTCACGCCGGGCAAAGAGGTCGACACCGTCTCGATCGACAAGACGAACACGTCCCTCCTGATGGAGGCCGCGCGCCGGCTGGACGAATGGAAGGTGCTCGCGCGCAAGATTCCGGGGGTGGACTACGTTCCCGTGCTCAAGACCCGCGATGTCGGGGAGCCCGTCACGATGTCGCCGCCGGAGTGGAACCTGATCACGCGCATCGACGGCCACAAGACCGTCGAGGAGGTCGCGCGCGCCACGGGGGCCAACTCCTTCGACACCGCCAAGATCCTGTATGGATTGGTTACGGCCGATCTGATCCAGATGCGTCCGCGGGAGGCCGCGCGTCCCGCGCCGCCGATCGCGCCGCCGGCCGCCCCGCCGGCCCGCCGCGCCGCGGGCTCGGCGCCGAGCCCATCCTCCGCGGTTCTGGGCGATGAGAAAAAGATCCTCATGATCCTCTGCACGCGGGTCAAGCAGGAGGCCGAGACCGCCATCGGCGAGTCCAACCTCCCGGGAATCGACCGCCCCTACAAGCAGGCGCTCGCCGAGATCGACCGGGGCCGCGGGGTCGAAGCGGTCCGGGACCTGATCCGACAGACGGAAAAAGCAATCTCCTCCATCCGGGGCCCGGCCATGATGAAGGCATTTCAGGACAAGATGTCCCTGGTGATGCAGCCCAAAGTCTAGGGCCCGACGGGGCCCGGGGCCTACCTGACCGAAAGGACGGGTCCCTGGCCTAGCAGAAGATGTTTGGCAATTTCACAAGTTTGGCTTATTCTATTCGGCAGCTTCGTTTCCCCGGCCGCGTTCGAAAGGAGACTTTTTCATGATGCCGAAGCGGACCGCGCTCCTCGGGATGCTGATTTGCCTGACCGGAGTTACCGCCTTCGGACAGGTCGCCGTCGTCGCCCCGAATAATCAGGGGGACATCGGACTTTTCACGATGCCCACGGCAGACAATCCCCGGGCAGGGCAGTTCACGCTGGGCGTCTACGGCTTTCTGGACCAGCGTGTGGCGGGCGATCTGGGGCCCGGAGATCCGGATCGGACTCGCATCTTCCGGCATCTGGCCGGTGAAGCCTCGATGGGCCTGGGCCTGACCCGCTGGTGGTCGGTCTTCGTCAGCGCCGGCATCGACAGCCGCCGGAGTCGCGGCGACTGGCAGCAGGGCGTCGTCAACGGAATTCCGCTAGTCGGCAAGTTCGACGTCTCGGAAGGCCGAAAGGTTCGCTTCGGAAGCAAGTTCAATTTCGCGTCCGAGGCGGATCCGGACCTTCGCTTCGCCGTGTGGTTAGCCGGCGCCGTTCCGGTCAGCAACGCCACCATCACGGTGGACGAGAACGGCACGGTCACTGACCAGCTGAACTCTCGCCGGGCGGACTGGGACTGGGGCGCCGCAGTCACCAAGGGGATCGTGACGGGAATCGCCTCGTACACGCTGGTCGGAAAGCACGACCAGGACATCCGGCCCCCCAACGACCTGCGCTTCGGCCTGGGCGTCGAAGTTCCGGTCATGCCGATCGTCCACGTCATCGCCGAATTGGACCGCCACGTCCTGGACGGCGGCGACCGGCCGGAGCCGGACTATTCGATTCTGGCCGTGGGCGCGCGCGTCTGGATCGCGAACACCGGCTGGGCCGTTTCCACCGCCCTCAATGCCAACCTCGACATGCTCGTCCGGCACGGCAACAACCCGGCCCCCTGGGGCGGCATCGTCGGCGTGACGTACGCGGCGTGGCCGCCGGCTCCCCCGCCGCCGGTGGTCGTTCCCCCCGCGGAGCCCATGGTCGAGGAGAGACGGACGACCGAGATCGTCACTCCGGCGCCGCCGCCTCCCCCGCGCCCGGCTCCCCGATCCACGTCCGATGAGATCCTCTTCGAGGGCAAGAGCGCGCGCCTGACCAACATCGCCAAGGCCGTCCTGGACGGCGTGGCCCTGCGCATGAAGAACGACTTGAACGCGACCGCGGTCGTCACGGGCTACACCGACAACACCGGCACCGAGAAGGCGAACCTGGAGCTGGGCACAAAGCGGGCCGAGGCCGCCAAGGGGTACCTGGTGACGCGCCACGGCATCGATCCCGGCCGGATCTCCACCGCCTCCAAGGGCGCCGCGGATCCCGCGTACGACAACGCCAGCGCCGAAGGAAAGATCAAGAACCGCCGGGCTCAGATCGTGGTCACTCTCGTCTCGGGATCGTGACCCGGGAGGCCTCCGCGCGCCACGGCGGATCGGCCAGCGGAGGCAGAACCTCATCAGCCCTCGTCCACGCCGCGGGTAGCGCGGCGTGGGCCCCTTCCCGGGAGGGGGTCTCTTGACGGCATCCTCGGAAGCCGAAGAGCACCGCAACCCGCCGGGGGGCGCCGGGCTCACGGTCATCTCGATCGCGGCCGCGGTGGGGCTGCTCTACTACGGGCAACCGCTCCTGGTTCCGGTCGCCTTCGCGCTCTTCCTGTCCTTCGCCCTGCGGCCGTTCGTCTCCCTCCTGGAGCGAGCGGGCGTCCCGCGCGTGCTGGCGATTCTTCTGATCCTTTTCGTGATTGTCGGGGGCGTGGCGTTGCTGATCATCAACGTCACGGCGCAGCTCAATCACTTCTTCGCCGAGCTGCCCCAGTATCAGGCGCGGATTCGCGATCTTGTGACCCGCGTCATGGAGTTCGTCAACCGGGTCCGCGAGCGGATGGGCAGCATCCTGCCGGAGGATTCTCGCGGCGTGCGAGAAGTGAAAGTCACCGAGTCCCAGCTGGAGAGCACCCGGGCGTTCTTCGCCGGGCTGGGCGCGACGCTGGGCATCCTGGTCTACGCCGCCACGATTCCGTTCCTGACCTTCTTCATGCTGAAGGACCGGGAGAAGTTCGGGCGCGTCCTGGCCGGAATCTTCATGCGCAATCGCCGGATGGGCGAGTCCGACGTGACCGGCGCCATCTCCCGGACCATGACGGCGTACGCGCTGGGCCTGGCTTTCGTCATGTTGCTGATGGCCGGAGCGACGACGCTCGCGCTCATGATCCTGCGGGTCGACTACTACTACGTGCTGGGCCCGATCGCCGGCGTGGCGATCCTGCTCCCCTACGTGGGCGTGGTCCTGTCGACGGTGCCCGCGGTCGCCGTCGCGTACTTCCAATACGACTTGAAGAAGGCGGCGTTGGTCTTCCTCGTGTATTTCGTCCTGCAATTCCTGGAGGGAAACGTCCTGACGCCCTTCATCGTCGGCGGCCGGGTGAAGTTGTTTCCGCTGACGGTGATGATCAGCTTCATCTTCTGGGGCACGATCTGGGGGGTGTCGGGTGCCGTCCTGGCGGTTCCGTTGACGTCCGCGATCAAGGTCGTCTGCGAGCACGTGCGCGGCTGGGAGGGCCTGGCCCGCCTTCTGGGAGAGCCCGACCTGCCGCATTTCCGCAAGCGCGCGCGGGAGACCGCGGCGGGATAGGACAGGTTCTCAGGCGATCCGCGTCACCCGCCGGGTGTGCCTCTTTCCCAGCGACAACAGACTCCCCGCAAGTCCCGCCGCCGCGCCGACTGCGGGAAGCAGGAGGGCGGCCGGAAGCGTGAGGAAACTGACCCAGAACACGGACAGCACGGGATGGGGATCGCGCGCCAGCCAGTGCGCGGCGAACCGGTACGTGCCGTAGAGCAGGCCCAGCGCGACCCCTCCGCCGATCAGGCCTTCGGCCGTCGCGCAGAGCCAGAACGGCGCCCGGATGGCCGCCTCCGTGGCCCCCATGAGCCGCATGATCCCGACCTCGTCGCGGTGCAGGTCCAACGCGAGCCGCACGGCGGACGCCACTGAGAGGATCGCGGCCAGCGTCAGGACGGCGCCCAGGAAGAGTCCGGCGTTGCGCATCAGCCCGACCGCGTCGCGAAACCGTCCCTCGAACTCCTCGCTGGATTCGGCGGATTCGACCCCGGGCCACAGGCGCGACGCCGCCGCGATCTGGGCGGACGCGCGCGGGGAGGCGCCCGGGCGCAGGATCACCTCCAGCGACGGAGGAAACGGCGCCTCCTTGAGCTCGGCCAGCGCGGCGCCCAGGTCGGGGTACGCGCGCCGAAACCGCTCCAGCGCGGCGTCGCTGCCCACGATGCGCACGGTCCGCACGCGCGAGTCCTGCGCCAGCCGCTGGGCCAGGGCGCGGCGGTCGGCCTGCGGCTGCAGCGTCACCACCACGGCCGTGGGGTCCGCTTCCGACAGAGACAGGCGTCCCAGATTCCTCGAGAGCAGCGCCAGCAACCCCGGCACGTAGAGCGCCAGCGCGATTAGCGTGATGGCGGCGATGGTCTGGCGCGGGCTGCTCTTGGCAATCGACCAGGCCTCCGCGAAGACGTAACGGGGACGGACCATACGAGTTTTCAGTTTCGAGTTGTCAGTTTTCAGTTCCCGAACTGATCACTGACAACTGATCACTGATTACGACTCCTCATGCCTGCGGCAGAAACGGCGCCTCGCGCACGATGGGCGTGTTCTCGCGCGCCCGGTCCGGGTCGTGGAGACGTCCGCGCTCCAGTGTCAGCGTTCGTTTGCCCATCCGGCGAATCATCTCCAGGTCATGGGTCGCCACGACGACGGTCGTTCCGCGAATGTTGAACTCGACGAACAGCCGCATGATCTCTTCGGCCAGCACGGGGTCCAGGTTTCCGGTGGGCTCGTCGGCCAACAGGACGGTCGGCTCGTTGACGATCGCACGCGCGATCGCCACGCGCTGCTGCTCGCCGCCGGAGAGCTCGTCGGGATAGGCGTTCATCTGGTGGTGCAGGCCCACGCGCTTCAGGACATGGTAGGCGCGGCGCTTCTGCTCGGCCCGCGCGAGGCCCAGCACGTTCTGGACGAACGAAATGTTCTCGAACACGGTCTTGCGCGCGATCAGCTTGAAATCCTGGAACACGACGCCCATCGTGCGCCGCAGATAGGGAATCTGCGATGGGGGCAACACCCCGATGTTGCGCCCGTTGACCAGGATCTGCCCGGAGGTCGGGGGCTCCTCGAGGAACAAGAGCCGCAGCAGAGTGGATTTACCGGCGCCCGAAGGTCCCGTCAGGAATACGAACTCGCCCGGCGCGACGCGAAACGTGACGTCCAGCAGCGCGTCGCGAAACGTGCCGTATTTCTTGGAGACGGAGAAGAGCTGAATCATGGGGGCGGCGCCGGCCCCAGGGCCCGCGTGAGGGCGTCCCGAACGGCCGCCGGGTCGGCGCGCCCTCCGGTTTTTTTCATGATCTGTCCGAGCAGCCAGCCGAACGTCTGCGTCTTGCCAGCGCGGTATTGGGAGACCTGCGAGGGGTTGCTCGCGACAACCTCCGCGACCGCGGACTCGACCGCGCCGGTGTCCTGGAGCCTCTCCAGGCCCCGCTCCGCCACGATCGCCTGCGCGTCGAGCGGCGAGTCGATCATCGCGGCCAGGACCTCCTTGGCGGAGGCGGCCGAGACCGCGCCGGAGTCCACGAGCCGGAGCAGGCCGGCCAACCGCGCGGGACTGACCGGAAACGAGAGCGCGTCCTCCAAAGAGACCCGCCGCTCCTTCATCCATCGGAGGATCTCGCCGGTGGTCCAGTTGGCGGCGAGCCTGGCCGGAGCCAATGCGGCCGCTTGCTCGTAGTAGTCGGCCAGCTCCCGCGCCCCCACGAGGGTCTCGGCATCGTGCGCCGAAAGGCCGTAGGCCGAGACGAATCGGTCGCGGCGCGCCCGGGGCAGCTCCGGCATCTGCGACGTCGCCTCCGAAAGCCAGGCATCGTCCACGACCAGCAGCCCCAGGTCCGGCTCGGGAAAATACCGGTAGTCGTGGGCCTCTTCCTTGCTGCGCATGGCAACGGTGCGACCCGCCTTCTCGTCCCAGAGCCGGGTCTCCTGAACGATGGTTCCGCCCCGCGCCACTTCCCCGGCCTGCCGCTCGATCTCGTGCTCGATCGCCTTGGCGACGAAACGGATGGAGTTCAGGTTCTTGATCTCGACGCGCGTGGAGAGGGGCGCGTTGGCGGAGGCCCGCACGGAGACGTTGGCGTCGCAGCGCAGGTTTCCTTTTTCCATGTCGCCGTCCGAGACGCCCGTGTAGCGCAGCAGGCGCCGCAGCTCGGTCAGGTAGGACGCCGCCTCCTCCGGAGTGCGCAAGTCCGGCTCGCTGACGATCTCGACCAGCGGCACGCCGGCGCGGTTCCAGTCCACCAGCGACACGTCCGAAGGGACGTCGGCGTACGGCGTGTCGTGGAGCGACTTGCCGGCGTCCTCCTCCAGGTGGATCCGGACCAGGCGCACGGCCTTCTCGCCCGCCGGCGTGTCGATCGTGATGCCGCCCCCCGTGGAGAACGGCCGGTCGAACTGGGTGATCTGGTAGCCCTTGGGAAGGTCCGGATAGAAGTAGTTCTTGCGGGCGAACTGCGACTCGCGGTCGATCCTCCCGCCGACGGCGGTCGCGAGCCTCAGCGCGAGCGTCACCGCATGGCGATTCAAGACCGGAAGCGTCCCCGGAAACCCCAGGCAAATCGGGCAGGTCGCGGAGTTCGCCGGCGCTCCCACGGTGACCGGGCAGCCACAGAAGATCTTGGAACGGGTCTGGAGCTGGGCGTGCACCTCGAGCCCGATGACGGGAAAAACGCTGATTTTACTGGGCGTTTCGAGTGCCGACACCGGGAAATCTTAGCATGCGAGGACACCGGCAGCGCTGCGCCATCCGCTCTCAGCCATCTCCTACAATGCCCGAGTGGCGTGGACCCAGGAAGAGCGCGACGGCATCCGAATCATCCGGCCAAGCGAGCCTCCCGACGGCGTGACGGTCGCCTTCTCCGGGCGCGGGCACGCACCGGAGGGCGTCGCGACGCCCACGGCGTGGCTCGCGCGCCGGCTCGCCCGGGCGGTTGAAATCGGCGAGCTTCCGATCCACTGGGCCAAGCAGGTCCATGGGAATGCCGCCGCGACCGTGCGCGAGGCCGCGAGCGCGGCGGAATCCCGCAACGTCGGCGAGTGCGATGCGCTGGCCACGGAGCGGACCGGCGTCGCCCTGGTCGTCCAGACGGCCGACTGCGTGCCGATCCTGCTGGCGTCGGCCCGCGCCCTGGGCGCCGCGCATGCCGGCTGGCGGGGCTCCGCGAAGGGAGTCGCCCGGATCGCCGTCGAGGCGCTGCGGAATCTCGGCACCGATCCGGGCAGGCTGTCCGCGTGGATCGGGCCCTCGATCGGCCCCTGCTGCTACGAGGTCGGAGGCGACGTCGCGGCCCAATTCGCCGGAGACTTCGTCCGGGCCGGCTGCGGAGGGGGCTTTCACCTGGATCTGCGTGGGGTCAACGTCGCGCAGCTGACTGCCGCCGGCATCCCGCGGGAGGCGATCGCCGTTCATCCCGATTGCACCCGCTGCGGCGGAGAGCAGTACGCCAGCTGGAGACGCGACGGCGCCCGGGCCGGCCGCATGATCGCGCTGATCGCCCGGACCGGCTAGCGCTTCGCGCCGCTAGGCCGGCGTCAGGTCCGCGTACCGCGCGACGAACTTCTTCTTGCCGGCGCGGTCGAAGACGACGGTCAACCGCGTCTCCTCTCCGGAGCCTTCTTCCGTCAGGATGACGCCGTACCCATAGCGGGGGTGCCGCACGCGCTTGCCCCGGCGCAGGGGGCGGTCGTCCTGGGGCTCCGGATGGTACGCCTGCGCCGCGAAGATCGTGGGCGCGGGCCGTCCGAAGAACTGTTCCTCCAGCGCGCCCTTGGGGATCTCTTCCAGAAAGCGCGACGGACGCCGGCTCTCGATCCGCCCGTACACCAGGCGCCGGTCCGCCATCGTCAGAGCCAGAGAGTCTTTCGCGCGCGTCATCCCGACGTAGAGGAGCCGCCGCTCCTCCTCGAGCTCGTCCTCGTCCTCGGAGGACTGGCCGTGGGGAAGATAGCCTTCCTCCAACCCGACGAGGACGACTTGCGCGAACTCGAGCCCCTTGGCCGCGTGCAGCGTCGAGAGCGTCACGGCCCCACCGCTGCCCGCCGCGTCGGCGTCCGTGGCCAGAGCCACGGTGTCCAGGTACTCGGCGACGGTCGCGTCTTCGGCGTTGCGCCGCTCGAATTCCCGCGCCGAGGAGAGCAGCTCCTGGATGTTCTCCCTCCGGGCCACGTCCTCGCGATCCTCGGACCCCTCGTAGAGCGCGCCGTATCCCGTGACCGAGAGCACGTGCTCCAGCAGCGCGGACGGCGTCCAGGTCTGCGCCTTCCCCGCCAGGTCCTCGACCACGCTGCGGAAGCGCGCCAGCGAGGTGCGGGCGCGATCGGTGACGCCGGTGGGCTCGGCCGAGACCTCCCACCACGAGTTCCCCGTTTCCCGGGCGCTCTGCGCCAGGCGGTCGAGGGTCGCCGCGCCGATGCCGCGGGCGGGAACGTTGACGACCCGGCGAAAGGCCAGATCATCTTCGGGGCGCGCCGCCAGCCGCAGGTAGGCGAGCACGTCCTTGACCTCGGCCCGCTCGTAGAACTTCATCCCGCCGACGACGACGTACGGAATCTTGC
>JBDTXY010000048.1:0-12113 GCA_040005945.1 Acidobacteriota bacterium | reverse complement strand
TCCAGAACTGGTATCCGGGCGACAAGAACGGAAAGGGCGGCATCTACAACTTCGTCACCAAGCGCGGCGCCTGCCGGGGACGCAACTCCAAGATCTCGTGGACGCAGGTCGAGACGGGCTCGGCGATCACCTGGAAGTACCCCAGCTGCATCCTGCAGGGAGACAACTCGGTCGGCGAGTTCTACTCGGTGGCGGTGACCAACAACCGCCAGCAGGCCGACACCGGCACCAAGATGATCCACATCGGGAAGAACACCAAGTCCACGATCGTCTCCAAGGGCATCTCGGCCGGCCTCGGCCAGAACACCTATCGCGGGATGGTCAAGATCCTGGGCAAGGCCGACGGGGCCCGCAATTACTCGCAGTGCGACTCGCTGCTGATCGGGGACCAGTGCGGCGCCCACACGTTTCCCTACATCGAGGTCAACAACTCGACCGCGCAGATGGAGCACGAGGCGTCGACCTCCAAGATCGGCGAGGACCAGATTTTCTACTTCCAGCAGCGCGGCATTTCCCCGGAGGAAGCCGTCAACATGATCGTCAACGGCTTCTGCAAGGTCGTCTTCAAGGAGCTCCCGATGGAGTTCGCGGTCGAGGCGCAGAAGCTGCTCGGTGTCTCTCTGGAAGGATCGGTGGGATAAGTGACACAGCCACTTCTCGAAATCCAAAATCTCCACTCCTCGGTCGCCGGAAACGAGATCCTGCGGGGCGTCGACCTGACGATCAACCCCGGCGAGATCCACGCGGTGATGGGCCCCAACGGCTCCGGCAAGTCCACGCTGGCGCACGTGCTGGCGGGCCGGCCGGGCTACTCGGTCACGCAGGGACGCGTCCTCTACAAGGGCCAGGACCTGCTCGCGATGACTCCCGAGCTGCGCGCCCGCGAAGGCGTCTTCCTGGCGTTCCAATATCCGGTCGAGATCCCCGGCGTCTCCAACGTCTACTTCCTGAAGGCCGCGGTCAACGCGGTGCGCAAGCATCGCGGGCTGCCCGAGTACGACGCCATGGAGTTCCTGGCCCTGGTCAAGGAGAAGGTCAAGCTCGTGCAGATCGACGAAGACCTCGTCAAGCGGCCCGTCAACGAGGGATTCTCGGGCGGCGAGAAAAAACGCAACGAGATCTTCCAGATGGCGCTGCTGGACCCGACGCTGGCGATCCTGGACGAGACGGATTCGGGCCTGGACATCGACGCCCTGCGGATCGTCGCCGGCGGCGTCAACCAGCTGCGCTCCCCGGAGCGTTCCATGATCGTCGTGACGCACTACCAGCGGCTCTTGAACTACATCGTCCCGGACTCCCTGCACGTGCTCGTGGACGGGAAGATCGCCCGCTCGGGCGGCAAGGAGCTAGCGCTCGAGCTCGAGGAGAAGGGCTACGCCTGGCTCGAGAAGGAACCGCCCGCGGCGGTGGCGGCCAGCTGATGGAGGCGCTCGCGCTCGAGAAGGGCTTCGCGCCCCGGCTGCCCGCGGTCTCCGGCGGCCCGGAGTGGCTTTCGGAGCTCCGCCGCGAGGCCTACCGCCGGTTCGAGGACCTCGGCTTTCCGACGCCCAAGGACGAGGCCTGGCGATACACCGGCGTTCAGCCGATTCTGGAGACCGCCTGGGTTCCCGCCAAGCGCGAGCGGCAGCTGCGCTCGCTGCCCCAGGGCGTCCGCATCCGGCGGCTTTCGGAAGCCCTCGGGCAAGCCCAGCCCCACATCGGGAAGATCGCCGAGTTCGCGCACGGCGCCTTCGCGGCGCTCAACACCGCTGCCCTCGACGACGCCCTCGTTCTCGAGATTCTCCCGGGCACCGTCGTCGCCGAGCCGATCGAGCTCGTCTTCACGGCCACAGGCGCGGCGAGGCCCGAAGTGTCGTACCCCCGCATCCTGATCCTCGCCGGGGAAGGATCCCAGGCTTCCGTCGTCGAGAGCTATTCGGGCGACGGGCGCTACTTCACCGACGCGGTCACGGAGGTCGCGCTGTCGGCGGGAGCGATCCTGGAGCACTACAAGCTCCAGCAGGAAAGCGTTGCGGCCTTCCACGTCCACACCCTGGCCGCGCGATTGGGGCGCTCCAGCCGCTTCACGTCGCACAACATCGCCCTGGGCGGCGCATTGGCGCGAACCGACATCCACGTCACGCTGGATGCGGAGGGCGCCGAATGCACGTTGAACGGCCTCTTCGTGGGCGCCGGAACGCAGCACATCGACAACCACACCGTGATCGACCACGCCAAGCCTCGCTGCGCCAGCCGCGAGCTTTACAAGGGCGTCATGGACGGCGCGTCGCGGGGCGTCTTCCACGGCACGATCATCGTCCGGCCGGATGCGCAAAAGACCGACGCCATCCAGACCAACAAGAACTTGCTGCTGTCGCGCGAGGCGCTCGTCAACTCCACGCCGGCGCTCGAGATCTTCGCCGACGACGTCAAGTGCAAGCACGGCTCCACCACGGGCCAGCTGGACGCGGCGGCGCTCTTCTACCTGCGCGCCCGCGGGATCGGCGAAACGGAAGCGCGTGCGCTTCTGACGTACGCCTTCGCCGCGGACGTGGCCAACCGGATCACCGTTCCCGCGATCCGCGCGCTCGTCGAGGAGAAGCTGGGCCTGCTCCTGACGGGAGCGCCCGCGGAGGCGCGTTCATGAGCACCGCGGTGCGCGAAGCCGCCTCGGCCGCGTACGACGTCGCCGCGATCCGCCGCGACTTCCCGATTCTCGCCACAAAGGTTTATGGAAAGCCCCTCATCTATCTCGACAACGCCGCCTCGTCGCAGAAGCCCGAAACGGTCATCCAGGCGGAGCGGGACGTGTACGAGCGCTGCTACGCCAACATTCATCGCGGGGTCCACTACCTGTCGGTCCACGCGACCGATGCGTACGACGCCGCGCGCGAGACGACGCGCCGGTTCGTCAACGCCGCGCAGGCGCACGAGATCATCTTCGTCCGCGGCACGACCGAGGCCGTCAACTTGGTCGCCCAGACGTACGGCCGCTCGCACGTGGGACCCGGCGACGAGGTGCTCATCACTGGCCTCGAGCACCATTCCAACATCGTGCCCTGGCAGCTCCTCTGCGAGGAGAAGGGCGCCACGCTGACCGTCGCGCCGATCACGGACGCGGGCGAAGTCGATTTGGACGCCCTGGAGAGGCTGATCACGCCGCGGACGCGGATCGTCTCCGTCGCCCATCTCTCCAACGCCCTGGGCACCGTCCTGCCGATCCGCCGCATCGCGGAGATCGCCCATGCCCGCAACGTCCCCGTGTTCGTGGACGGCGCACAGGCGGCTCCGCGGATGCCCGTCGACGTTCGGGGGTTGGACTGCGATTTCTACGCCTTCTCCAGCCACAAGATCTACGGCCCGACGGGCGTGGGTGTCCTCTACGGGAAGACGGCGCTGCTGGACGACATGCCGCCCTACCAGGGCGGCGGCGACATGATCCGTTCGGTCACGTTCGAGAAAACGACGTTCAACGCGCTGCCGTACAAGTTCGAGGCGGGCACCCCCAACATCGCGGGAGGCATTGCGTTCGGCGCCGCGTTGGATTACGTGAGCCAGGTCGGCCTGGAGTCCATCGCCGCGCACGAGCACGATCTGCTGGCGTATGCGACGGCGGAGGTGTCCGCGATCGCGGGGCTCCGGATCATCGGCACCGCCCGCGAGAAGGCGAGCGTGCTCTCGTTCGTGATGGACGGCGTGCACCCGCACGACATCGGAACGGTGCTCGACCGCGAAGGGATCGCGATCCGGACGGGACACCATTGCGCCCAGCCCGTGATGGATCGTTTCAAAATCCCCGCCACCGCGCGCGCCTCGTTCGGCCTCTACAACACCCGCGGCGAGGTCGATGCCCTGGTTCGGGCGCTCCACAAAGTCGTCGGGATGTTCCGGTAGGGGTGCCCATGTCCGAACTGCGCGATCTCTACCAGGAAGTCATCCTGGACCACAGCAAGAAGCCGCGAAACTTTCACGCGCTGCCGGGCGCGAATCGCCGGGCCGAGGGATACAACCCCCTCTGCGGCGACCGGGAGACCGTTTACCTGGAGCTCGAGAACGACGTGCTCAAGGACGTGGCGTTCGAAGGCGCGGGTTGCGCGATTTCGACGGCTTCCGCCTCCATGATGACCGAGAGCCTCAAGGGCAAGACGCGCGCCGAGGCGGACGCGTTGTTTGAGCGCTTCCACGGGCTGATCACTGGAAAGCCGGAGACCCAGGGCTCTCCGGAGCTTGGAAAGCTCGAGGTATTTTCCGGAGTGCGCGAGTTCCCGATCCGCGTCAAGTGCGCCACGCTTCCCTGGCATACGTTGAAGGCCGCCCTCCAGGGCGAGGCGACGGTCTCGACCGAGTCGGAGGGGCCGGCCGCCGAGAGCGGCGGAGCCTAAAGGAGAGAACGAATATGCAAATGCGAAAAGAAACCACCGTGTCGCGCGAAGTCTCCGCCCGGGAGATTCCCAGCGGCACGCCGATCACGCTTCGCGCGGGAGATCCGGTCGTCATCACGCAATCGCTCGGCGGCAGCTACACGGTCGTGACGCCGGTGGGATTCCTCGCGCGGATCGACGGCAAGGACGCCGACGCGATCGGGGAGCAGCTCGCCGTCCCGGACGAAGCGGTACAGGCCGGCAAGACCGCCGAAGAGCTGGCCTGGGATCAGCTGCGCACGTGCTTCGACCCGGAGATCCCGGTCAACATCGTGGACCTGGGCCTCGTCTACAGCTGCGCGCTGGCGCCTCTGCCCGAGGGCGACAGCCGCATCGACGTGAAGTTCACGCTGACGGCCCCGGGCTGCGGCATGGGCGACGTGCTTCGGGAAGACATCAAGGGCAAGCTGCTCTCGGTGCCGGGGATCAAGGAAGCGGACGTGCAGGTCGTCTTCGATCCGCCCTGGAGCATGCAGATGATGTCGGACGCGGCGAAGCTCCAACTCGGAATGATGTGAGCGAAGGCGTGAACCGGGAATCGGGAATCGTGAATCGTGAATCGTGAATCGAGGTAGCCGATGAAACTGACCTCGCAGGAAGAATATGGACTCCGGTGCCTGCTCCGCGTGGGGCGCGAGGCCGATGGCGGGAGCCTGACGATCCCCGAGCTCTCGCGCGCCGAGGGAATCTCGGAGCCCAACGTCGCCAAGATGATGCGCATCCTGCGGCGCGGAGGTTTCGTCACGTCCACCCGCGGACAGTCGGGCGGCTACGCGCTGTCCCGGCCGGCCGACCAGATCCCGCTGGGCCACGTCCTGGCGGCCCTGGGCGGGCGACTCTACGAGCCGGCCTTCTGCGACGGTCACACCGGCTTCGAGCTCGCCTGCACCCACATGCCCGACTGCTCGATCCGTTCGGTCTGGCGGATGGTCCAGCAGGCCGTGGATGAGGTCCTGGGCACGATCACGCTGAAGGACTTGCTTCGCACCGAGCCCGAGATGAACGCCTGGCGCCAGGGCCAGTCCGCGCCCACCCTCCCGACCTACTCGCCTCGCCCCGAATAACCGGGAACCTGGATCGCATCGCGGGGTCCCTCCCTTGTAGGGAGGGCCTCCCATGCAATCCCACGTCCGAGCCGAGATCAACGTCACACCCCTCGTGGACGTCTGCCTGGTCCTGCTGATCATCTTCATGGTCGTGACGCCCATACTCGAAACGCGCGGCGTCCAGGTTCCGGAAGCGCCGTCTCCGGAACAGTGGCCGGCGGAGCCGTCGCGCTCGAAGGTGATGCTGGCCTACGGGGTGCCCCCGCGAATCTCGTTGGACAACGATCCGGGGCCGCTGTCGGAGGCCGCGTTCGCGGAGATCTTGAACGCGCTCCACGCCCAGAACCCCCGCCGCGAAATCGTGCTCCGAGCGGACCGGAGGCTGCCTTACGGCGCAGTCAAACGCGTGCTGCGGACGGTCCAGGACGCGGGATTTCCGACGATCGGCTTAGCCGCCGTGACGTCCGCGCGGTCGGGCGCTGAAGGCAGGCCCTAGGGCAGCTCCATCTTCAGGATCCGGATCGGCTTGCGCCGGCCCGGCTCCGCGATCACGCCGCGGGAGGCGAGAAAGAGAAGAGCGGCCCCCGCGGCGGGACCCGTCCATGCTCGCCCGCCCCGGACGCCGAAACGGGAAATGGGGAAGGCCCTCTAGGCTCCTTCGGGGATGGTCGCCAGCATCCGTAGCGCTTCGCGCCAGTGCCGGCGGGCGTGCGCGACGTGCTCGCGGTACTCCGACCAGTCCTTGCGCCGCTTTTCCTGCAGCTCGTTCCAGAGCGTGCCGGCGTGCTCGAGCGCCTGATGCGCGGCTTCCAGCTTTTCGCGGATCGCGTCGCGCAGGGGGGACGGCGCGGGCAGCCGCTCGGCGCGGCCCATCGCCGTCTGCAGCCGCGAGCGTTCGATGACCAGCGGCGGAGTCCGCCGCAGACGGTGCGCGAGCCCAATCGAGCTCAGGCCGCGGATCCACCACTTGCTGGGGTCCCACTGATACCAGCGCAATCCGTTGCGGAAATCCGTCGGAAATCGGTGATGGAAGTTGTGGTACCCCTCGCCGTTGGTGACCAGCGCCACCCAGGCGTTGTCGCGCGCCGAGTTTTCCTCGGTGTACGGACGCGAGCCGTAGAGGTGCGCGATCGAGTTCACGAAGAACGTCGTGTGATGAATCACGACGACGCGCAGAAATCCTCCCCACAGCAAGCCTCCCAGCGGGTCGCCGAAGGCGGCGCCGACCAGCGTGGGCAGCCCGAGTCCCATGACGATGCCGATGGCGGTGGAAAAGCGGTTCTGCAGACGCACCAGGGGATTCTTCTGGAGATCCGGCACGTCCTCGAACGTTCGGTCGGACGGACTCTTATAGAAGATCCAGAGGATGTGCGCCCACCATCCCCCGCGTTGGATGTTGTAGGGGTCCCAGTCATGATCGACGTGGCGGTGATGCGTCCGGTGGTCCGATGCCCAGTGGAGGATGGAGTTCTGGAGCGCCATGGCGCCGAAGAAGAGGTAGAACGCCTGAACCAAGGGATGGCATTCGTAGCTCCGGTGCGAGAACAAGCGGTGGTACCCGGCCGTCACGGAGACGCCGACCAGCGCATAGGAGACCAGAAACAGGACGGGCTGCCACCAGCGCACGCCGTGCGTGATCGCGTACGCTGCCGTGCCCAGGATGCCGATCACCGGCGAAAGCACGAAGAACGCGATGCGAGTCCAATCCTTGGGACGATCGTTCATGGTTCCCTCAGTCATGCGCGGGCCTCGGGACGCCGCGCCAGCACTTCCATCGATTCTTCGGTCACATCCACGACGATCTCGGCGCTCTGGCGTTTCTGAAGCGTTTCGAGAAGGCCGCAGATCTCCGGAACCCCGGCTCCGAGGTCCTGGAGGAGAACGGCCAGATCGCCATCCCCGTACAGATACAAGACGTCGAGCGCGCCCTCGTCGCCGCCGGAGCCGCGCGCGACGAAGGTCGCCTTGAACAAGAACGGAGTCCGCTCCGCGGGTTGGACTCGGATCTTCCAGTCTAGGTTCAGATGTCTATTCATGGGCGGCCTCCTTCGACCCGTGCGGTCGAGAAGTCTCAATACTGGTTGCGTCGCCCTCCGCCTCCGCCGCCGCCGTATCCTCCCCCGCCGCCCCGCCCGCCTCCGCCGCCGCCTTCCGCGCGAGGATGGGCTTGGCTGACGGTCAGGCTGCGGCCCGACATGTCCTTGCCGTTCAAGCCGGCGATCGCCGCCTGCGCCTCGGCATCATTCGCGAATTCCACGAACCCGAATCCCTTGGAGCGCCCGGTGTCGCGGTCGGTGATCACCGCGACGGATTCCACCGTTCCATACTGCGAAAAGAGCTCTCGCAATTCGGTTTCCCCGGCGCTGTATGACAGATTGCCCACGTAGAGTTTCATCGAAAACCTTTCGTCTCGAAAATCCGAACTCTCGGCGATGTTCGGACGCGACGGCCCGCCGAGGCACCCCCGCGCCTTCTCGCTTAACCGTTCGGAATTCGCAGGTCAGGCCTGAAAAAGCGAGCGAACGAGAACTCTATGAGGATATCACGCGGCCTTCCCGGGGCCGGCGGGCTGCCGGGAATGGGGAATAATCGGTGCATGCGGATCCTGGTGGTCGCGGCCGAGGCCGCGCCTCTGGCCAAGGTCGGCGGGTTAGCCGACGTCGTCGGATCGCTTCCCCGGGCGCTTTCCGCGCTGGGACACGACGTGCGTGTCGTGATTCCGGCATACGGCTCCATCGATTGGCCGCGGTATGAGCCGCGTTTGGCCGCGACGTTCCCCGTCTACACCACCTGGGGCCAGGAGCAGGCGGAGATCTGGGAAACCGCCATCGGGAAGATCCCGACGTTCCTGGTGGGCGGTCCGCCGATCCCCAAAGAGCGATGGATCTATGGCCGATCGATCCAGGAGGACGGACCCAAGTTCGTCTTCTTCTCGCTCGCGGCGCTCTGGTCCGCCGAGGCGCTCCATTGGAAGCCGGACGTGGTTCATGCGCACGACTCCCACACGGGTCCCGCGGTCTGGTGGCTCGCCACGGAAGGGCGCGACAATCCCTATTTCCGCGACGTCGCCTCCGTGTTCACGATCCACAATCTCCCGTACGCCGCGCAGGGGGCGGGGCCGTATCTGGGCGACTACAAGCTGCGGCGCGCCGATCAGATCCAGGTCCTGCCGGAGGCGTTTCGCGACTCCCTGATGGGCCTGGGCATCCTCGCCGCGGACATGCTCTCGACGGTCAGCCCCACCTATGCGCGCGAGATCGTGTCCCCGGCCGGCGGATATGGGTTGGACGGCGTGCTGCGCCAACGGCAGGATCGCCTCGCGGGAATCCTGAACGGCATCGACACGGACTCCTGGAACCCGTCGACCGATCCGGACATCGCACAAAACTTCGACGCGACCACTCTCCCGCGCCGCGCCAAGAACAAGGCCGCGCTCCAGGAGGAGGCGGGATTGGATCCGGACGCGCGGATGCCGCTGCTGGGGGTCGTCTCGCGCCTGGTCAAGGAGAAGGGCTTCGACATCGCGGCGCCGGCCGTCAAGCGCTGGTTGGAGCGGGGCGGACAGTTCGTTCTCCTGGGGACCGGCGACCCGGTCTTAGAGCACGAGTTTGCCGAGTTCGAGATGCGCTATCCCCGGCGCGCCAGCATTCGCCTGCGTTTCGACGCGCGCTACGCCCGACGGATCTACGCGGGCGCGGACGCCTTGCTGATCCCCTCGCGCTACGAGCCCTGCGGCCTGGCCCAGATGATCGGCATGCGCTACGGCTGTGTCCCCGTGGCGCGGCGGACGGGCGGCCTCGCGGACACGGTCATCGACGCCGGAGATCCCGGCGGGACCGGCCTGATGTTCGACGAGTTTCACGCGTGGGCACTCTGGGACGCGCTGGAGCGCACACTCCGGGTGTACGCTCAGCCCGCCAAATGGGCGCAGCTCCAGAGCAACGGCATGGCCCGGGATTTCTCCTGGACGAAATCGGCGGCGGAGTATGCCGCGCTCTACGAGCGGGCGGTGGCGGCGCACTCTGCGGGATAACCCGCCGCTCATGAGAGCCCGCGCGGTCATCCTCGCCGGCGGTGAAGGCTCCCGGCTCGGGGTCTTGACCGAGAAGCGCGCCAAGCCGGCGGTGCCGTTCGCGGGCAAGTACCGCATCATCGATTTCACGCTGTCCAACTGCGTGAATTCGGGCATCTCCGACGTCATGATCCTGACGCAGTACCGGCCCCATTCCTTGAACGAGCACATCGCGTCCGGCCGCCCCTGGGACCTGGACCGCACCTTCACCGGGGGCGTGCAAATCTACCAGCCCTACCGCGGACGCGCGGCCACCGACTGGTACAAGGGCACCGCGGACGCCATCACACAGAACCTTTCGTTCGTCGAGCGGGCGGCTCCCGATCTGGTGCTGGTCCTCTCGGGCGACCACATCTACAAGATGAACTACGGCTGGTTGATCGCGTTCCACATCGAGAAGCAGGCGGACGTGACGATCGCGACGCTCAACGTCTCCCGCGAGGACGCCACGCGCATGGGCATTCTGGCCACCGACGAGCAGCAGCGCGTGACGCAATTCGTGGAGAAGCCCGCGGAGCCTCCCGGAACCCTGGCCTCGATGGGGATCTACGTGTTCGGCCGCGAGATGCTCGCGCAGGTCCTGACGGAAGACTCCAAGCGCCGCGACTCCTCCCACGACATCGGCCGGGACATCATCCCCCGTATGGTGACCGGAGGCCTGCGGGTCTTCGCGTACCCGTTTCAGGGCTACTGGGTCGACGTCGGAACCGTGGAGGCGTACTGGCAGACGCAGATGGACCTGCTCAAGACGCCGCCTCCCCTGGACCTGAACGACCGCGCCTGGATCGTGCACACGCGGTCGGAAGAGCGCCCGCCCGTTTCGATCGTGAACGGCGCGATCGTCAAGGACAGCATGATCACCGACGGCTGCATCGTTTCGGCCGGAGCGCGCGTCGAGAAGAGCATCCTGTCGCCGGGCGTATTCGTCGGCCCCAACGCGGTCATCCGCGAGTCCGTCATCCTCACGGATACGTGGATCGACGCCGGAGCCCGTGTCGAGCGCTCGATCATCGACAAGGCGGTCCGGATCGGACGCAAGGCCCGCGTGGGCAAGGTGGCGCCCGGCGAGAAACCGGTCGAGGGCCACGGCATCACGACGATCGGCAAGAACGCCGAGATTCCGGACGGCGTGACGGTGCGTCGCGGGGCCGTCATCCACACCGACGTGACCGCGGAGCACTTCACGCCGGCCGCGACCCGCAAGCGCGCCGCCGCCAAGCGTAAGGAAGCGGCGGGGTCGGGGTAGTTTTCAGTTTTCAGTTTTCAGTTTCAAACTGATAACTGTTAACTGATAACTCATCTTCCCGCCAGCCAGTCCACCGCGACTTGCTCCGCGAAGTAGCGCGGCCGTCCTGGCCAGCGGCCGGTGACCCAGCCGATGTGGCCGCCCCGCGCCGTGATCAGGAACTCGACGGCCTTTCCCGCGCACGACCGCGCGCGCTCCAGGGCCTCCCGGGGCAGGAAGGGATCGTCCTGCGAGGACATGCAGAGCGTCGGCGTCGCGACCCGCGGAAGGAACCCGATCGAGCTGGCGCGCCGGTAGTAGTCATCCGCGCCGGCGAAGTCGTGAAGCGGAGCGTTGGCGGCATCGTCGAACTCCCAGAACGTCCGCGCGGTCAGGGTGCGGGGAATGTCGATCTTCGCCGCCGCCTCCGGGAAGCGCCGCGCCGCCTCCAGAGCCTTGGCCCGCAGCGTCCGGAGAAAGTTCCTGACGTAGACGCGCCCGCCGGCTGACTCCATGTAGCGTCCGCTGGCGCCCAGGTCGTAGGGCGTCGAGAGCGCCACCGCGGCCGCGACGTCCCTCTGGCCCGGATGCTCCCCGAGCCACTTGAGCAGGACATTGCCTCCCAGAGAGGACCCGATCGCCAGAAGGACTCCGTGCGGCTCCCGCGCCGACAGGGTTCGCACGAGAAAGTCCAGGTCGCTGGTCTCGCCGGAGTGATAGAGCCGGGGGCGCCGGTTGGGGAGCATCCGGGCCAGGTGCTCCGGATCGCGGGCGCAGGAGCGGAAGTTCAGCACGGTGGCGCGCCAGTTCCGACGGGCGATCTCGCGGGAGAGGCCCTGGATATAGACGGAGAAGGAGCTTCCCTCCAGGCCGTGGAGCAGGATCACGCGGGGGCTGCCGGCGGGCCCGTCCACGTGATCCAGGACGAGCTCGTCGCCGTCGGGCGTCTCCAGGACTTCGCGGTGGAACGCCGCCAGGCGGCGGCTCCGGGTCAGGCTCCCCCACACCGTCTGCCCGTGGGAGCCGGGCACCCACCAGGCCGGCGCGAATTTCGCGCCCGCGGACCAGGCGCTCTCGGAGGAGGACAAACGAAAACCTTCCAGTCCCTCTGACGTAAGTTCAGGCGTCTGAGTGGAGGAGGATGACATGAAAAAGGCCGCACGCAGGGGGCTTCGCGGCGCCCTGGGAGCCTGGCTTTGCGCGGCAGCGACGGCCGTCGCCGCGACGGCCGCGCCGGAGCCGCTGCAGATCCCCGTCGAGTACCACAAGCTCGGCAACGGCCTGAAAGTCGTCCTCTCGCGAGATACCACGGCCCCCGTGGCGGCCGTCGCCGCGTACTACAACATCGGCTTTCGCATCGAGCCCAAGGA
>JBDTXY010000047.1:0-12199 GCA_040005945.1 Acidobacteriota bacterium | reverse complement strand
CCACGCCGCGCTCGCCGGCGCGCAGGTCGGTTTCGCCTTCTTTCCAATCCTGGGCAAACTGGTGCTGCTGTCGATTCCCCCGCTGCTCTTCGCCGCGTTCCGGGTGACCGCGGCGGCGGCGCTGCTGGAAGGGTTTCGGCGCCTCCAGGGCCCGCGGGAGCGAATCCTTCGGGCCGACGTTCCCCGCATCGTGCTCTACGGCCTGCTGGGGGTTTCCTTCAACCAGGTTCTGTTCATTCTCGGGTTGAACTGGACCACCGCCATCAACACGTCGGTCCTGACGGCGACCATCCCCGTCTTCACGCTGGGAGCGGCTGTGCTGCTCGGGCGCGAGCGGATGAGCCCACGCGCCGCTGCCGGGATCGCGCTGGCGGGCAGCGGAGCCCTCGTGCTCCTGCACGCGCAGGGGTTCGACTGGAGCAGCGCTTCGTTTCGCGGCGACGTGCTGCTGCTCGCCAACTGCACCTCGTACTCCCTCTATCTCGTGCTCTCGCGGCCGGTCCTGGCGCGATATCGCGTCGCGACGTTCACGGCCGCCGTCTTTCGATACGGCGCGATCCTGATCGTCCTGCTGGCCCTTCCGCAACTGCGGCTGTTCGCGCCCGCGGGCGTCCCGGCTCTGGCGTGGTTCTCCCTGGCGGGAGTCATCCTCCTATGCACGGTGATCCCCTACCTGCTCAACTCCTGGGCGCTGGCGCGCACGGAGGCCTCGCGGGTGGCCTTCTACGTGTTCCTGCAGCCGCTGATCTCGACGATTTTGGCCATCGCGATCCTCGGAGAAGCGCTCAGCACCCGCGTCGTCGTGGCCGCCCTCTTGATCTGCGCGGGGCTCGGGGTGTCGGTCTTTCGGAGGCGGCTACCCTCCCGTCCCATCCCATGAGCGCGCGCCGCCAACGGCCCACGGTCGCCGTCGTCATCCCGGTCTTCAACGAGCGAGAGTCCCTGCCGCTGGTCGTGGGCGCGATCCCGGCGGGGCTCGTCGACGAGGTCGTGGTCGTCGACAACGGGTCGACCGACGGGACCGACGCGATCGCCCGCGGCTTGAACGTGCGCCTGGTTCGCGAGCCGCGCCGCGGCTATGGCAGCGCCTGCCTGGCGGGCGTGGCGGCGCTGGCGCCGGCCCCGCCCGACGTCCTCGTGTTCCTCGACGGCGACTTCTCGGACCACCCCGACGAAATGCCGCGGCTTCTGGAGCCGATCGCCGCGGGCGCGGATCTGGTGATCGGCTCCCGCACGCTCGGCACGCGCGAGGCCGGGGCGCTGCTGCCCCAGGCACGTTTCGGCAACGCGCTGGCCTGCCTGCTGATCCGCTGGCTCTACGGGCACCGGTACACCGACCTCGGGCCCTTCCGCGCGATGCGCTGGCCGGCCTACCGGCGCCTGGAGATGCGCGACACCACGTTCGGCTGGACCTGCGAGATGCAGGTCAAGGCCGTTCGGGCGGGCCTTGCCATCGCGGAAGTGCCGGTCTCCTACCGCCGGCGCGTGGGCGTCTCCAAGATCACGGGCACGGTCTCCGGGACCCTCCGAGCCGGGTACAAGATTCTCTGGACAATCGCCAGGTACGGGTTGTTCGACCGTCGGAATCCTCAGGGCCCGGCCGCCACCTCGTAGTGCGTCACGTTGGGCTCGACCTCCAGGAGGAACGCCGCGTCCTCCGGGTAGTAGCGGGCCTTCTCCACGTCCGGACCCGCGAAGGCGCCGATCGCCTCGCGCGACTCCCAGAGGGACGTGAAGAGGAAATGTTCGGCGTCCCCCTCCCGCCGTCGAAAGACGTAGACCCCGCGGTTGCCGGGTGTGGCCTTGGTGTCCGGAATCCCGGTCTTCTCCAGGTAGCGCATGTAGGCGTCGCCCTTGGCTGCGGGAACGGCGCCATGCCAGAGTCGAGCGATCATGAGAGCCTCCTTCGCCTCTGAGAACACGGGAACGGGGGCGTGGGTTGCAGTCGGATTCACGGTCGGATTCACGCCTTCCACTTTCGGCCGCATGCCAGGCACCGCTGCTTGCCGGCATCCCGGGAGAGCCACGTGGCCAGCAGCCATCCCGGCAGGATCGCGGCGATTCCGATCGGAGAACGGGTCGCCACGCACAGCAGGAATCCGACCGCGAAGGCACCAATGAGCGAATATAACCCGTACGGCGGAATCGGCCGGGTCTGGTCGGATCCGCAATCCGGGCAGGCGGGACGGATCGCGAACCGCGCGTCGGGGGCGGGAGACGGCGGCTCGATCTCGAGAACCTCCAGCGCGCGGGCCGCCTCGGACTCGGGCACCTGCAACGCGACGTTGCCGTGGTGCCGGTAATATTCCCCGCCGACGTAGCTGGTGATGCCGGCGGCATCCAGCCTTTCCTTGGCCTCCGCGGCCAGCTCGGGCGCGGGGTATTCCGCGATCGCGATCAGCGGCTCCGGCAGCATGCGTCGGCTAATCCGATCCGGCGCGGAATCGCTCCAACCCGCGCAGGACCTCTTCCGAGCCGCGGCGCGGCCGTCCCTGGGAATCCGTGAAGACGTGGCGCGTCGCGCCGTCGGCCAGCAGCTCCCCCTCCGGGTTGCGGATCTCGTAGGCGAAGGTGCACCCGCGGCTGGCCAGCTCGGCCATGCGCGTGAAGACCTGGATGGGATCGTCGTAGCTGGACCGGCGCCGGAACGCGCAGTCCACGCGCGTCACGGGGATGAACAGGCCCGACTTCTCCATGCCCGCGTACGGCAGCCCCGCGGCGCGGCACCATTCCGTGCGCCCGATCTCGAACCAGACCAGGTAGTGGGCGTGGTAGACGATGCCCATCTGATCCGTCTCGGAGTATCGAACCCGCAGATCGGTCCGGACCGTTCGCACCGAAAGACTCGCGCCGGTCCGGCTCAGAATCTGTCAGCCAGACGTTGGCGCACCAGGTTGGGCACCAGGCCCGTCATGTCGCCCCCCAGCCTCGCCAGTTCCTTGACCAGCCGGCTGGAGACGTAGGAGTACTCCTCCTTGGCCATCAGAAAGACCGTCTCCACCATCGGCGCCAGGCGCCGGTTCATCAGGGCCATCTGCAGCTCGTATTCGTAGTCCGACACGGCGCGCAGCCCGCGCACGATGATCGTCGCCCCCGAGTGCATCGCGAAATCCACCAGCAGGCCGGTAAACGAGCTCACCGAGATCGACGTATCGCCGCCCACGATCTCTCGGATCATCCCGATGCGCTCCTCGACCGAGAAGAGCGGCGTCTTCTGGTCGTGGTCCAGGATGGCGACGATGACGCGGTCGGCCAACCGGCGTCCCCGCGCCAGGATGTCCAGGTGGCCGTTGGTCAGGGGATCAAAGGAGCCGGGATAGACGGCGATCCGCTCCGTCATGCGTTACCTCCCGCTTCACTGGTGGCCGTGCGGAGCCCCTCGGCCAGCAAATTATAGGCGGAGACCGTCAGGAACAGCGCCAGGCCCGGGAAGAGCGCGATCCACCACGCCTCCTCGATGTAGTTCGGAGCGGAAGAGAGAATTCCCCCCCAGGACGTCGCGGGCCCCGGCAGACCCACTCCCAGAAACGAAAGCGACGCCTCGGCCAGGATCGCCCACCCCACGCCGAAGGCCGCCGAGACGATCAGCGGCGCCACGGCGTTGGGCAGCAGATGCCGCAGCAGGATTCGAGGCGTCGAGGCCCCCATCGTGCGGGCGGCGTGCGCGTAGCCCAGTTCGCGGATCTTCAGGATCTCGGCTCGCGCGTACCGGGCGTCGCCGGGCCAGGCCGTCAGCCCGATCGCCCCGATCACCGTCCAGGGCGACGGCGGCAGGAACGCGGCTAAGGCCAGCAACAAGAACAGAGCCGGAAAGCACAGCACGACCTCGATCAAACGCGACAGCGCCAGATCCACCACGCCTCCGAACCAGCCCGCGGTCGCACCCACCGCGAAGCCCACGAACAGCGACACGGCCGCGGACACGATGCCGATCGTCAGCGAGATCGGCGTGGCGGCGACGACCCGGGCCAGCAGGTCCCGGCCCAGGTCGTCGGTCCCGAACGGATGGGCGGCGGATGGAGCCTGGAGGCGCTCGTCCAGGCGAATCGCCCGCGAACGCTGGAACAGCAGCGGCGAGCCCGCCGCCACGAGCCACAGGAAGATGACGATCCCCAGGGCCAGGCGCGCGCTTCCGGGCAGGCGCGACCAGCCGCCCCGCCCCTTGCGCCGCCTCAGGACACGGCCCCGTCCCGCACGCGCGGGTCCGCGACGGCGGCCGCGATGTCGGAGGCCAGCGTCGCCAACAGGGTCACGACCGCCGAGAGCAGCGAGAGCGCGAGGATCACCGGATAGTCCCGCGCCAGAATCGAATCGAAATAGAGCTGCCCGAGTCCGGGCCACACGAAGATGCGCTCGACGATCACGCTCCCCGAAAGCAACGCCGGCAGCATCAGCCCGAAGAGGGTGATCAGCGGCAGCAAGGCATTGCGAAACGCGTGTCGCCAGAGCGCCTGCCTCGGCGAGGAGCCCCTGGCCCGCGCCGCCAGCACGTAGTCGCTGGCGCGCGCCTCGGCGACCCCCGATCGGACCAGGCGCGCCACGAACGCCAGCGCGCCGTAGGTCAGGCAAGTCAGCGGAAGGGCCAGATGAGACAGGTGGTCCAAGAATCCGGCGAAGCCGGCGGGGGGCGAATCGGACGCCATGCCATAGAGGGGGAGCCATCGCAGCCGGACGGAGATCAGGGTCTGGAGGAGAAGGGCCGCCCAGAACGTCGGCAGCGAGTAGAGGGCGAACAGGGCGGCCCCGGAGACGCGGTCGAAGCTGCCCTCCGGCGTCCCCCCCGCGACCACTCCCATCGGGATCGCGATGGCCAGCGCCAGAGCGAGGGCCAGGCCGTTCAAGAGCAGCGTATGCGGCAGCGCTTCGCGAATCCGTTCGGACACGGGGCGGTGGTCCACGAAGGACTCGCCCAGGTCCAACCGCGCCAGGCGGGAAAGCCACAGGCCGAAGCGCTCCGGCAGGGGCTTGTCCAGGCCGTAGATCTTGCGCATCTCCTCGGCGGCGTGTCCCGTCGTACGGCGCAGAGACTGGCCGGTGCCAAAGCCCGGACTTCCGGGAGCCAGATGCACCAGCAGGAAGACGACCACGGCGATGCCGAAGAGCGTGGGGACCGCCAGCAGCAATCTCCGCAGAACGTAGCGGGTCACGGGGTCGGCCCCGGGGAGGGCGGCGGCGACGGCCGTTGGAACCATGCCACGGGGCCGGGCCAGAAAAAGAACGAAAGCGGCGAGCTGGTCAGTCCGCGAATGTTCCGGCGGAACGCGTATCTCTGGGCACTGTTGACCACGAAGATCGCGGGAGCGCCGTCGCGAAAGATCTTGTGCAGTCTGTGGAACATCGCCAGGCGGCGGCCGGCATCCATCTCGCGCCGGGCCTGATCCATCAGCGCGTCGGCCTCCGGGTTCTTGTAGCAGCCGTCGTTCAAGCCCTTCGGAGCGCATTGCGACGAGTGCCAATAGACGTACGGGTCCGGGTTGGGATCGACCGCGGACCAGGCGAGGGAGGCCGCCGAGAAGTCGCCCGCATCCACCCGTTCCACGAACGTTGCCCACTCCATGGTGCGGACCCGCGCCGCGATCCCGACGCGAGAGAGTTCGGCGGAAAGCATCTCGTCGATCTGCCGGCCGACCTCCGAGCCCTCGGACACCAGCAGATCGAACTTGAACTCGCGCCCGCCCCGGTCGCGGATGCCGTTGCCGTTGGAGTCGCGCCAGCCCGCCGAGTCGAGAAGTTTCGCCGCCGCCGCCGGGTCGAACGGCAGCGCGTCCACGTCCGCATCGTAGGCCGGGGAGTCCGGCGCCCAGGGACCCGAGATGATTCGGGCCGACCCGGCAAACAGGTTGCGCACGATCGACGCCCGGTCCAGCAACATCGTCAGCGCCCGGCGCACACGCGCGTCCTGGAAGAGCGGCGACCGATTGTTGAGCGCCACGTAGCTGTAGTCCAAATTGTAGAACTCGATCATCCGGCAGCAGCTCTGAAAGCCCGGATCCGTCGCAGCCTTGGCCTTGAGCGCCGGATTGACCTGGTCCTCGTCGAGCTCGCCGGAGGTCAACATCCGGTAGGCCGTGGTGTCGGCCGGAAGGATCCGGAAGACGATCCGGTCGAAGTGCCCGGGCGGGCCGGGATAGGCCGGATTGCGCTCCAGCGTGATCGACTGCTGTGCCTTCCAGGACACCACGCGGTAAGGGCCGCTGGAAAGCGGCGCGCGGTTTTCCCGGCTCCGCAGGAAGTCCTGCCCGGCGAACCGGTGCGCGGGAAGCACGGGAAAGACGAAGCCCATCGAGCGAAAGGCGTACGGCGCCCGAAAGCGGACGCGCAGCCGCTTCTCGTCCAGGATCTGGACCGATTCCAGATCCTCGAACAGGGGCTTGAACACGTTGGACGGGATCTTCGGATCGGTGATCTTGGCCAGAGTAAAGGCGACGTCGCGCGCGGTGACGGGACGGCGGTCCTCCCAGACCGCATCGGCACGGAGCGTCAGAACAAATTCGCGGCCGGCCGTGTCCGCCTCGACCTTTTCCGCGAGCCCCGGGATCAGTTGCATTTGCGCGTCGAAGTCCAGCACGTTGCGCTGGACGTACTGGAGCACCTGCGCCTCCGGCGCGCTGGACTGCATCACCGCGTTGAGCGTCGTGGGCTCCCCGACCAACCGCAACCGCAGCACGCCTCCGTCCGCAGGTGGCTCCGTCGACTCATCCAGAAAGCCCAGCGCCACCCGCGGTGTCGGACTGGGCTTGGGCGCGGGCACCGGGGCCGCGGCAGGGGTGGGGGCGATCCTGGAGTCCGCCGCGCGCTCCCGGGTCCGGCATCCGGACAGGAGGCACGCCAGAACCAGGCCGGCCAACGCGATGCGGTGCCTCATGGCTGGTCGGATTATCTCTTGAGACGGCCCCGCGGCCGCAGGCGGGGCTCCTAGGGCGCCGCGAACGAGGCAGAGCCGACGTTGCGCGACGCATCCGTGACCCGCAGCAGCAGGTAGCCGCCGCGCGCCTCCGGGGGAAGACGCACGACGTAGGACTCCCGCATCGAGTCGGAGAGTCCGTCCTTGGGCTCGACGCGCGTCCACTTTTTCGCGTCCACGCTGTACTCGGCCTCCGTCAAGGGCGATGCGGCATCGGTCGCCTCAAACTCGAAGCGGCCAGGCGCGCTGGAGACCTGTCGGATGACCGGGGGCGTGTTGTCGATCCGGACGGGAGTCGATTCGCGGGTGGCGCTCTTGGCGTCGCCCGGGTTGGAGTCCGCGTCGGAGGCGAAGACCCGGAAGACGTAGTCGCCGTCCGGGAGCGAGGTCGAATCGAACGCGTAGAAGCTTTCCCGGATGTCCTTGCGCAGGGTGATCCACTTCTTCATGTCGGCGGCGCGAAACTCCAGCTCGTAGGTCAGCGGATCGCCGTCCGGATCGGACGCCTTCCACTGCAGCGTTCGGTAGCCCTTTCGGTAGAGCTTGCGGGGGGAGCCCTCGGACTTGGCGTCCTCCAGCCCGGTGAAAATGCCCTTCTCGTCGGGAGCCGAAACTTCCAGGACGTTGGCCCCTCCGCTCCCGGACCGAGCCAGAACCTCCGCCGGATCCAGCGCCGCCAGATTCTCGATCGCCGGAGCGGCGTTGTGGTTGCGGTAAGCCGCCTCGGTGCGTCGGATCACGGGCGCGGAGGGTCCGGGGCCGGTCATCCGGACCTTCCATTGGAGAAACCGTCCCTCCGGAGCCGCGATCGAAAGCGCGTTCTCGCCCTGCGCCCAGTCCGACCAGGCGCTCCACGTGGAGTCGGGCACGGCGGCCTCCCCCGATCGGAAGCCGAACTCGAGCCGCGTGCCCGCCGGCGCGTCCCCGTCCCAGCGAAACGCGCCGAACCGGCTGGTCCGGCCCGTGTCCTTGACCGCGGAAACGTACTCGCCGGCGGCGGATCCGCTCTTGCGCCGGTAGAGCGCGCTGGAGCCGTTGGTTCCGACGTCTTCGCCCGCAAAGAAGGTGACCTGCTTTTCGTCGAAGGTCCGCAGCAGCGACGAGGCATCCGGGGTGATCGCGTAGAGCTTCCCCTTCGGGCCGGTGGCCGCCACCACGCCCGCGCCGTCCTCGTCCCCGGTCATGTCGAAGACGACTTCCTCGCCGCTGGACCACACCACGCGCGGGGGCTCCCCTTCCTCGAAGAGGACGACCTCCGCGGAATAGCCTCCCTTGGCCGAGCCGCGGGGCGGCGCCAACCGCGGCGCCGAGACGCTGACGGACACTTCGGGTTTGCTCTTGTCCTCGTCCTCTGCGGGAGTGCCCGCGCGAGGCGGCTTGGCCGGAGACGGGGCCTGCGGCGCGGAAACGGGTTCCGAGAGACCCGAGGCGATCTCCGCCGTGCCCGCCGAAGCCCAGACGCGGCCGCCGCGGTCCGCCGCGAACGCGGTCACTTCGGGCTTGCCCGAGTCGTAGAGGGTCGACACGTGTCCCGCCCGATCGATCCGGAGCACCAATCCCGAACCGGAGGTCCCGGCCCACACGCGGCCCTGCGCATCGGTAAACAGCGCGCGCACGTGCGCGTCGGGTGTCGCGTGCACGCGCTCGCCCACGCCGGCGGACTTCACCTTGTGAATCTCCCCGGGCAGTCCGGTTCCGACGTAGAGCAGCGACCCATCGAACACCAGGGCCCAGACGTACTCGGCCTTGGTGTCGTAATAGAGAGACGCCTTCCCCTTCTCGATGCGGTAGACCTTGCCGCCCGGAGACGCTCCCGCGTAGAGGCTCCCGTCGGCCCCAACGCGAAGCGCGGTCACTTCCTTCTCCGACAGCGTGGCGTATGTGTCGACCTTTCCGTCAGCGGAGACTCGCAGGATCTTGCCGGCGTCTCCGGTTCCCACGTACAGCTCCCCGGATTTTCCGGCGGCGGCCGTGAACAGGACCGCCTCGGACACTCCGTCGATTCGGGACAGGGATTTCCCGGGCAGCAGGCGGCCGTCGGTGGCCACGGAAACCCCGTGCGCCTCGCCCGCCGAAAAGTCCGCCGCCGTATCGCAGACCCAGATCTTGACCGCGGCCGCGGGAAGCGCCGCGGAACGAAAGGACAGGGCCAGGCCCAGTACCAAGAGACTCGAGCGGCCCCGACTCACCAAATCCTCGGAAGCACTTCCAGATTCAGGCGGGCGGATCCCGACACGGGCACGGGCTGCTCGACGGACACCGCCTGCAGCCGCAGATATCCCAAGTCCATCGTGTTGTCGCCGGGCCCGCGGTCCCGCAGGAGGGCCGCGCGGGTCGGCGGCAGCGCCGCCAGCATTTGCCCGTTGACCACCGCGCCGGAAGCGGTCCGGTACGCCAGGAGGTTGAGCGTATTGGGCGGCCGCACGCGGGCCAGGAAGTCCAGGACCTGGTCGAGCGAGTGCGGATCCGGCGGGTAGAGCGCGAGGTCGTAGGCCGTCGCGGCGTTTCCGTCGCCCACGAAGATCGTCAAGGGACCCGGCGGGGCATCGTCCGGCACCTTGGCGGTCATCACGACGCGCCGGGGTCCGGCGCGGAAGTCCTCCAGGTCCACCCAAATCGGCACGCTCTCCCCCGGCCGCACTTTCTCCCGTTGCGCCTCGACGTTGACCACGCGCGCGCTCTGCATCCGATCCGAGTGCGAGATCTCGACCTCGACGCCGCGGATCGACAGGTCGTGAAATTCGTTGGCCATGAGGTAATTCGTCAACAGCGCGAGCGAGGTGACCGCCTCTTCCCGCGCGGTCAAGCCCGAAAAGACCGAATCCCAGCGCACCGTGCGCTCCGAAGTCTGGATGGCGGACTTCCAAACGATCGTCCGCTCGCCGGCGCGTTTTTCCAGCGTCGTGAGGACGTTGTCGATCGCCATGGCCAGGAGGATCGGCGTCAGCATCGCGTTATGGACGACCTCGAAGTGGAACGTCTGGGGGGCAAGATCCTCCGAGGACATGCGGATCGTGACGGGAACCATCATGGGAGCCTTTCCGAAGCTGCCCAGGATGCCGGTCGAGCGGTCCTGCGAAACCGATCCCAACAGGGCTCCCGTGGTCGAAAACTTGAAGGATCGGTATAGCGACGGCAGGACCGTCAGAATGTCGGCGCTGGCCATCGGCATGTCCACGGGACCCATCGAGAGGAACGGATGCCCGAAGGCCAGGACCGAATTCCCGTCGACCCAGGTCACCGTGCCGGTTGCCGACAGGACCATGTCGCCGTTCAACAGCACCGCCGCCACCGCGGAGCCCGGCTGGAGCGTGGTCTGCGAATTGCCCGCCGCGGCGGCCGCCGTCTTCGGCCCGGCCGAGGCGCCCGACGGCGTCACCATCCAGTCGGCCGCTTGCGCCATCCGCGCGAAGAGCCCCCCCGGTGCGGTCGATCCGGAAAGGGAAACCGGCAGCGGCAGCGGCGACAGACCGCTGGCCGCGGGCTCGGCATGCATCCCCTGCAGGAACTCGCCGAACGCCGCCTGGAACTTCCCGTCCCGAAACGCCGCGATCAACGCGGAGGTCGGGGTGGCCGCGCCGCCGATAGGCACGGGCGGCCCGGCGGGCGCCTTGCGGATATCGAGCATGCTCTGGATGGGCGTGATGCCACAGATGGGCTCTCGCGAAAACGGCCAGCCGTAGGCGAGGGCGCCGATCAAGCGACCCCCCACGTAGATGGGGCTTCCGCTCATGCCGGCGATGACGCCCGTGCGCTCCAGGGACTCATTCACGATCCGGGCGAGGATCAAGTCCTGCTTGGGCGCGTAGCTCTTCAGGAGCCCGACGATCTCGATGTCGAACGGCTGGACGCCTTTGCCGTCGCCCAGGTCCGACAGCCCGTAGCCTTTCATCCCGGGAAGCAGTTCCCCCGCGGGAAGGATGTCGGTGGGCTCTGCCGAGACAACAAACGCCATCGCCGACAACCCGAGACCGAGCATCAGTCGGCGCGCAAGTCTCCCCATGCTCAGGACAACGTCCACGATTTGGAGCTCCATTCCCTTTGACCCTCTTTAGAGCCTATGTTACGGTCGAAACTGATGATGGCGTTCGCTTTTCAACCGGTTACGACCGAAAACCTCCCCGGACAGAACTCCCTCCTCGCCTCCTTCTCCGAAACCGGAACCACGGCGAAAGTCGTCCTGGGGATCCTGCTCTTTTTCTCCCTCGTGTCCTGGATCATCATCTTCGCCAAGTTTCTCCGGCTGCGGAGGGTGTCCCGGCAGTCCGAAAAATTCGTGACGTTCTTCCGCAAGTCCAAGCGGTTTTCGGAGGTCAACACCTTCGCCGGCGAGCTGGCGGACACGCCGCTGACGACGCTCTTCAAGGCGGGGTACGCCGAGCTCGACGCCCAGGTCGAGGCCGATCGCGCCGACGATGCGCCGACCACCGGCACCAGCGGCGCCACGGGCAAGCTCCTGATCAAGAACATCTCGGGAATCGAGCGGGCGCTGGAACGCGCCATCGGCGTCGAGATGTCGCGGCTGACGCGCAACATGACGTTCCTGGCCACGACCGCGTCGGCCTGTCCCTTCATCGGGCTCTTCGGAACTGTCTGGGGCATCATGCAGTCGTTTCGCGCGATCGGCGTCACCGGGTCCACGTCCATCGCCGCGGTTGCGCCCGGCATCTCCGAAGCGCTCATCAACACGGCGGCCGGCCTGGCCGCCGCCATTCCCGCCATGATTTTCTACAACTACTTCATGGGCAAGGTGCGCGAGCAGCGGGCGGGCATGGAAGATTTCTCGCTGGAGTTCATCAATCTCGCCGAGCGGAACTTCACCTAGAGAACCGGTGTCTTCCTAGAGATGGCCTTCCAACGGCAGAGCGGCGACCCGTTCGATCACCTCGCGGACATCAATGTCACGCCTCTGGTGGACGTGATGCTCGTGCTCCTGATCATCTTCATGGTCACGGCGCCCATGCTGCACCAGGGAATCTCCGTGGCCCTGCCCAAGACCGCGACGACCAACCTGCGCTCCTCGGTGGAGGATCCCGTGATCCTGTCGATCACGCGAGACGGCCTCTACTACATCAACGAGACCCCGGTCGCGCGCGGGCTCCTGCGCGATCGTCTGCGCACGATCCTGCGCTCGCACCGGGACAAGACCGTATTCCTGAAGGCGGACCGCGGCCTGTCGTACGGAACCGTCATCGAGACGCTGGATCTCCTCAACCGGATGGGCATCGAGAACCTCGGGATGGTGACGGACACGACGGGGAAGCAAAAGTGAGAGGGAGTTGTCAGTTATCAGTT
>JBDTXY010000046.1:0-12213 GCA_040005945.1 Acidobacteriota bacterium | reverse complement strand
GCTCGGACATCATCTGTCCGGTGCACCGCGCGTCAATGGAGCTGTTGAAAAGTTCCGCGCTGCGGAAAAGATTTTTTTTTCTTCACCAGCGCCGAGGAAGTCTCTCGCTATGCGCATGCGGAAATCGTGGAGCGGATTGACAGCCACGGGAGATGGGGAAAGAATCGCCGCAAATTCCGTGATGCTCCAAGAAGTCACTGCCGAGAGGGGCCTGCCCCAAAATCTGGAGGCGGAACGCTCGGTGCTCGGGGCGGTCTTGCTGGATCCGGCCTCCCTCTCCCTCGTGGTTCCGATCCTGACGCAAGACGATTTCTTTCCCGACACGCACCGCCGCATCTACGGCGCGATGCTGGATCTCTGGCAGCGCTCGGCGGAGATCGACGTGCTCACGCTTCGGGAGGAGCTGGACCGCAAGGGCGCGGTCGAAAAGGTGGGCGGTGCGTCCTACCTGACCAGCCTGCTCGACGGCGTCCCCGACGTCGGTAACGTCGAGCACTACGCCCGCATCGTGCGGGAGAAATCGACCCTCCGGCGGTTGATCCGAGCGGGCCAGCGCATGGTCCGGGAGGGCCTGGCGGGGGAGCGCGACGCCGAGGCGCTTCTGGGCGAGGCCACCGGCGAGATCTTCGACATCGCCGAGGGGGCGGTCCGGGTCGGGTTCGAGCAGATCGGCGGGATCGTCAAGCACAACCTGGAGGTCATCGAGGACGCCCGGGGCCGGCAGGGGATGTTGTCGGGGCTCGCGACGGGCTTCACCGAGCTGGACCGCATGACCTCGGGTCTGCAGGCCACCGACCTGATCGTGATCGCCGCGCGGCCCTCCGTGGGCAAGACCTCCTTCGCCCTCAACCTGGCCCAGCACGTGGCCTTCCAGGAGGGCCGCTCGGTCGGATTCTTCTCCCTGGAAATGTCCAAGGAGCAGATCGGCTTTCGCGTCCTCTGCTCCGAGGCGGACGTGAACGCCAAGAAGGTCCGGGACGGATACGCGTCCAAGGAAGCGGCCGTGCGCCTGGTCACCGCGCAGGCCAAGATCTCGGGCGCGAACTTCTTCATCGACGACAGCGCCGCCCTGAACGTCCCGGAGATGCGGGCCAAGTCCCAGCGCCTCAAGCGCGAAAAGGGATTGGATCTCCTGATCGTGGATTACATGCAGCTGATGGCGGGCCACGGGCGCTTCGACAACCGCACGCAGGAGGTCTCGATGATCTCGCGGGGCCTCAAGATCCTCGCCAAGGAGCTGCGCGTTCCGATCATCGCGCTGTCGCAGCTGTCGCGGCAGCCCGAGCAGCGCAAGGGCGAAATGCGCAAGCCGCAACTGGCGGACCTGCGAGACTCGGGCTCGATCGAGCAGGACGCGGACGTCGTCGTCTTCCTGTACCGGGAGGAGCTGTACGACAAGGACACCGACCGCAAAGGCATCGCGGACGTGATCATCGCCAAGCAGCGCAACGGCCCGACCGGCGATTTTCCCCTCGTGTTCCTGGGCGATCACATGACCTTCATGAACTACGCGGGACCCGCAGCGCAGCCCGAGGGGCAGCCGTTCTAGACCCGCGACCGTCCCGCGTGTTGATCGACCTGGACGCGATCGCGCGCAATTACCGTTTTCTCCGGGACCGTGTCGGGTCCGGCCGCGGCGTGTATGCGGTGGTCAAGGCGAACGCGTACGGGCACGGCGCCGCCGCGGTCGCCCGGCGGCTGGAGCGCGAGGGCGCGGACCGCTTTGCGGTCGCCAGCACGGATGAGGGAGTCGCGCTGCGGCGGGCGGGGGTCTCGGGGCTCGTTCTGCTGCTCTCCGGCGCGGAGCCGGAGGACCTGCCGCGGCAGTACGCCTATGGCTTGACGCCCGTGCTCTACGACGTGGCCCAGGCCCGGGCGCTCCTGGCGGCGGCGCGCGCCCTTCCGGGAATCCTGCGTCCGCACCTGGAGCTGGACACGGGCATGGGTCGTGCAGGGGTCCGCCCCGATGAGCTCGATCACATCATCGCCATGCTCAAGAGCGACCGCCGCGCGGAACTCGCCGGAACCTTCGCGAATCTATCGACCGCAGACGATCCGGACTCGCCCGCGACGGGCCGGCAGGTCGCCACGATGCGCGATTGCCTCGCGCGCATGAAAGACGCCGGGATCTCGCCCGGCGAAGTGCATTTGGCTAACTCGGCCGCGATCCTGGCGCATCCCGCGACGTGGTTCGACGCCGTGCGTCCGGGCCTGGCTCTTTACGGCGTGGCGCCCGCCGAGTCGATGGACTCCCGCGGCTTGACGCCGGCGATGACGGTCCAGACGCGCGTGGTCAGCGTTCGGAGAGTTCCGTCGGGAACTCCGCTGGGTTACGGCGGACGGTTCGTGACGGCGAGGGAAACCACCGTGGCGGTCCTCCCGATCGGCTATCATGACGGTTTCCGTCGATCCTTCTCCGGAAACGTTTCGGTTCTCCTGCACGGGAGGCAAGCGCCAGTGGTGGGGTCAGTGAGTATGGATGTCACCCTGGTCGACGTGACCGAGTCGGGCGCGGAGCGCGGCGACCGCGCCACGTGCCTGGGTCGGGACGGAGCTTTTGAGGTCACGGCCTGGCAGCTCGCCCGAGCCGCCGGAACCATTCCTTACGAAATCCTGTGCGGGTTCGGCCCACGGCTGACCCGCGTCTTCTCCGGGGAGGGCGAGGCGGCGTGATTCAGCGGTTCCTGGAGGCGATCGGCCGCACCATCCTCCGTCTCTTGGAAGAGACCGGCCGGTTCTTCATCATGTTGGGCCGGATCGTGTTCTGGGCCCCCCGGCCTCCCTACGACGTGCGCGAGCACTTCAAGCAGATGCAGCGCGTCGGCGTGAACTCCATCCCGGTGGTCTTCCTGACGATGCTGTTCACCGGCATGGTGCTCGCGCTGCAGGCCTTCAACGGCTTTGCCCGCTTCAATGCCCAGAGCCTGGTGGGAAGCGTCGTCACGCTGTCTCTGATGCGCGAGCTTTCGCCGGTGCTGTCCGTGCTCATGGTCACGGGCCGCGTGGGCAGCAGCATGGCCGCCGAGATCGGATCCATGCGCGTCACGGAGCAAATCGACGCGCTCGAGGCGCTCGCGACCGAGCCCGTGCAATACCTCTTCGTGCCGCGCGTGATCGCCTCCATCATCATGATGCCCTTGCTCGTCGTGATGGGCGACGTCGTCGGGATGTTGGGCGGGTATTTCGTGGCCGTGAAATTGCTGGGCACCAATCCGGTGAGCTACTACGACAGCCAGTTCCAATACGTCGACATGATCGACTTCACCTCCGGAATCATCAAGGCCGCGGTGTTCGGCCTGATCTTCTCGGTCGTAGCCTGCGTGCGCGGGTTCTACACCGAGGGCGGGGCGGAAGGGGTCGGGCGCTCCACCACGCAGGCCGTCGTGGTCGCCAGCCTGACGATTCTTTTCGTCGACTTCTTCTTGACGAGGCTCCTGTATTGAGCGCCGAGACTTCGCCTCCGGAGACCGCGAAGGATTCCGCCAAGCTCCGGGTCGAGAATCTACACAAGGCCTTCGGGGGCAAGGCCGTCCTGGACGGAATCAACCTCTCGGTCGCGCCGGGGGAGTCCCTGGTGGTCGTGGGCCCGTCGGGCACCGGCAAGAGCGTGCTGTTGAAGCACCTGATCGGGCTCCTGAAGCCCGACAGCGGGCGCGTCTTCGTGGATGAGCAGGACCTGTGGTCCCTGGACCACATCGAGCGCGTGACCTTGCGCAAGAAGTTCGGGATGTCGTTTCAGGAGGGAGCCCTCTTCGACTCGATGAACGTGTATGACAACGTCGCCTTTCCCCTGCGCCGCTCGGGGCGCAAGCCCGCGGAGGTCCGCCAGCGCGTGGAGGAGTGCCTGGAGCTGGTGGGTCTTCCGGACGTCGCGGTCGAGCGGCCGTCGCAGCTCTCGGGCGGCATGCGCCGGCGGGTCGGTTTTGCCAGGGCAATCGCGCATCAGCCCGAGATCCTGCTCTTCGACGAGCCCAACACGGGGCTGGATCCGATCATGACCGACATCATTGCCGAAGTGATCCTGGGCATCCGGAAGCAGCTGCGCGCGACGATTGTCACGATCACGCACCACATTCCGAGCGCGCGCAAGATCGGCGACCGCCTCGCCATGCTGTCCGGCGGGCATATCCTCTTTCAGGGGACGCCCGACGAGTTCATGAGGGCCAGTGAGCCGGCCGTGCGCCAGTTCGTCCTGGGGCGGGCGGAGGGGCCGCTCACCGGCGAGTTCGAAACGGGGATTCATAGGAAAGTCAGGGAGGTCAAATGAGTACCGCTGCGAAGGTCGGAGCGTTTTTTCTGGTGGCGTTGGCTCTGACCGGCGTCCTGATCTGGAAGATCTCGGACTTGAGTTTCGGCCGCAAGGTGGGCAAGACAGTGACGGTCGAGTTCGAGGACGTCGCGGGCCTCAAGGAGAAGGCCGACGTGCGGGTCGCCGGCGTGCTGGTGGGCCGCGTGGCCAAGATCCGTTTGGCCGACGGCAAGGCGCTCGTCGACATCGAGCTGGAAAAGGACTTCGACCTTCACCAGGGCGCCGCGGCCGCGATCCAGACCCTCGGAATGCTGGGCGACAGCTACGTCGAGCTGCTTCCGGGCTCGGCCAAGGCGCCGCCTCTGCAGGAGGGAACGACGCTTCGCGGCAAGGAAGCAGTCTCGATCGACCAGGTCAGCCGGCTGGCGCGGGACATCGAGACCGACCTGCGGGACGTCACCACGAATCTCAAGTCGGCGCTGGGCGGCGAAGTCGGCAAGGAGCGTCTGGAGACCATGGTCGACAACATGGTCGTGCTGTCCCGTTCGATGCGGAGCCTGCTGGAGGCCAACCGCGCGGGCATCGACGCGACCACGGCCAACTTCCGCGATTTCTCCTCGCAGATGACGCGGTTAGTCGAGCGCATCGATCGCCTCGTGGCCGCCAACCAGGGAAACCTCGCCGACACCGTGACCAACGCCAAGGACCTGTCGGTCCGGCTTCAGACCACGATCGACAACATGAACGCGATCACGGGCAAGTTGAACGCGGGCGAGGGCAGCGTCGGACAGCTCCTGACCAGCGACCAGACGACCAAGAACCTGAACGACGCGTTGGTCGCCGTCAAGGAGGGGGTCAACAGCGTCACGGGAGCCCTGTCGACGGTCAAGAAGCTCGACTTCGACCTGGGCCTGCGCGAGGAATACCTGGCGGGTCCGGGCCAGGGGAAGGGGTACTTCACGGTCGACATTCAGCCGAAGGGTAACCCCCGCTTCTATCGCATCGAGCTCTCCAGCCAGCCGCTGGGCCTGCGGACCGAGTCGACGAACATCACGACGACGACCTCTCCCGACGGGCATGTCGAAGTGACGCGCCAGGACATCACGTCCTACAAGAACACGTTCGCGATTTCCGCGGAGGTCGGCTGGCGGTATGGCGCCGTGGTCGGGCGCGCGGGCGTCATCGAGAGCCGCGGCGGAGTCGGCCTGGACTACCTGACCCTGAAGGATCGCCTGCGCTTTTCCGCGGACATCTGGGACTTCGGGCGCCAGGACTACAACGCCCATGCCAAGGTGACGGGGCGCTATTACTTCTCGCCGTCGGTCTTCGTGACCGGAGGGTGGGACGACTTCCTCAATACGAAGTCCAATCAGGACTCGCTCTTCGTGGGCGCGGGCGTGCGCTGGGGGGACGACGACATCAAGTACATCGCCGGGGCGGCCAGCGCGGCGCGGTAGCCGCGCGGCCGAAGGCCCGACTGTGGCGCGCTCGTCCATCGTCTTCGCGTGCCAGACCTGCGGCGCCCAGTCGCCGAAGTGGCTGGGCCGGTGCCCGGATTGCGGGCAATGGAACTCCTACATCGAAGAGGCCTCGGCCGAGAGCGCCCGGCCGGCTTCGCACTCCCCGGGCTCGACCTCGGTGTCCATCGGGCAGATCGCGGCCGACGACGCGCCGCGCCTGACGACCGGGCTTGCCGGTTTCGACCGCGTGCTGGGCGGGGGGCTGGTCTCGGGGTCCGTGGTCCTGTTGGGAGGAGAGCCTGGAATCGGCAAGTCCACCCTGCTGCTGCAAGCCGGCCGGGGCCTGGCGGAGACCGCGCGCGACGTGCTCTACGCCAGCGCGGAGGAATCGGTCCAGCAAGTGCGGTTGCGCGGCGCGCGGCTGGGCATCCGGGAGGGACGGCTGCTGGTGTTGTCCGAGACCGACGTGTCGCGCATCCTCGCGGAGGCCGACTCGCGCCGCCCCGCCGTCATCGTGGTCGATTCCGTGCAGGCGGTCCAGGAGCCGTCGCTGTCCTCGGCGCCGGGCACCGTCTCGCAGGTGCGGGCCGCGGCCGCGGCGCTGACCCGGCACGCCAAGGCGCGGGGCGTGCCGGTGCTCCTGGTGGGTCACGTCACCAAGGACGGCTCTCTGGCGGGGCCCAAGTCCCTGGAACACCTCGTGGACGCCGTCGTGTCGATCGAAGGGGACCGCAGCTCCTCGCGGCGGCTGTTGCGCGCGACCAAGAATCGGTTCGGGCCCGTCGACGAGATCGCGCTCTACGAGATGACCGGGAATGGCTTGACGGAGCTGCCCGACGCGTCGGCGACGCTTCTGGCCGAGCGGCGCGGCGGTCTGCCGGGCAGCGCGGTCACCGCCGCGCGCGAGGGCTCGCGGTCGATCCTGATCGAGATCCAGGCACTGGTCGCGGCCGGGGCGGCCGGATCTCCCCGGCGCGTGGCGATCGGGGTGGATAGCAGCCGGCTCGCCCTGCTCCTGGCCGTGCTCGAGGAGGCCGGGCTGCCCCTTTCCTCGCGCGAGGTCTTCGTCTCGTGCACCGGCGGCATCGAGGTGACCGAGCCGGCCGCGGACTTGGCGATCGTGGGCGCGCTGGTTTCGTCGGCCCGAGGAAAGCCGCTGCCCGACGGCAGCGTCCTCTTCGGCGAGATCGGCCTGCTGGGGGAGGTGCGGCGCGTGCCCGCGGCCGCATCCCGATTGAAGGAGGCCGCGGCCCTGGGGTTTCGGACCGTGTTTCTCCCCGCTGGCAACGCGGGAGACGCGGCCGCGTTCCCGGACATCGACTGCCTGCCGGTCGAGCGCGTGGTCGATCTCATCGCGAAGATCGGGAGATAGTTGCGAGTTCGAAGTTCTCAGTTGTCAGTTAACGGTTCACAGTTCAAAACTGATAACTGATAACTGACAACTCGCTGACAGCTCACCCTTCCAGATTCGTCGGCATCGACTCCGTGAGCTTCTTGAATGCATCCAGGTATTTCTCGCGCGTGGTCCGCACGACGCCCTCGGGCAGCCTGGGGGCGGGCGGCCGCTTGTCCCATCCCGTGGACTCCAGCCAGTCGCGCACGAACTGCTTGTCGAAGGAAGGTTGTCCGCGCCCCGGGGCGTAGTGGTCGGCGTCCCAAAACCGCGAGGAGTCCGGCGTGAAGGCCTCGTCAATCCAGATGATGCGGCCGTCCGCGCGGCCGAACTCGAGTTTCGTGTCGGCCAGAATCAGTCCACGCGAGCTGGCGTGCTCGCCGGCGCGGGTGTAGAGCGAGAGCGTCATGTCCCGGAGCCGTTCGGCTTCTCCCTCGGGAAGCGCGCGGGCCATCGTCTCGAAGGAGACGTTCTCGTCGTGTCCGTGCTCGGCCTTGGTCGCCGGCGTGAAGATCGGCTCGCTCAAGCGGTCCCCTTCCCGGAGGCCCTTGGGCAACGGGATGCCGCACACGCGGCCCGTCTTGCGGTAATCGGCCCATCCGGAGCCGGCCAGATATCCGCGGGCCACGCACTCGAAGGGAATGACCTCGCACTTGCGGACCAAAACCGAACGCCCCGCCAGGAGGGGCGCGTCGATCCGGAGGTCCTCCGGAAATTGATCGATGTCGGTCTGGAGGATGTGATTCTCGACGTCGGCGAACTTTCGGAACCAGAAGTTGGACAACTGGTTGAGGATCTTGCCCTTGTCCGGGATGCCGGGGGAGAGGACCACGTCGAAGGCCGAAATCCGATCGCTCGCGACAAGAAGGAGTGAGTCGCCCAGATCGTAGAGCTCGCGGACCTTGCCCCGTCGGGAGAGGCGCGCGCCGGTCAAGTGAGTCTCGCTGATGGTCGTCATGGAGGCGAGAAGTTAGCACAATCGGAGGCCTCTGCTATCGTTGCGCGCCAGGCGGCAGTATGCGAATGCGTTTGACGGAATCGGTCTCCGGCACGGCTGCGACCGCGCGGATTGCGTTCCTCCACGAAGGAAGGGATCCGGCGGCGGGACTCCGGCCGTCGGTCCGGGCGGCCGTCCGGAGCGCAATCAAGGCGACCGGATTTCGGGGCAAGCAGAAGGAAATCGCGGCCGGGGGCGGCCCGTTGGGCACCTGGACGCTTTGCGGGCTCGGAAAGGCCGAGGCGTCTCCTTCGCGTGTCCGCGCGGCGCTGCGCCGCGCCGTGCGAGACGCGGTGAAGCGGACGCCCCGGATCGCGCTCGCGTTCGACGCCGGCCTGTCCGAGGACTCCTTTCGCGCGCTGCTGCCGCAGATCGGCTCGGCGGACTATCGCTTTGATCGCTACAAGACGCTCCCGTCCGAGCCCCGGGTGCGTTCGGACGCTTCGGTGCAGGTCCTCCCGCCGCCGGGCCTTCCGGCGCGGTCCCTGGCGGAGGCGGTCACACGGGCGCAGATCATCGCCGACGCCGTGCGGTGGGCCCGGGACGTCGGGAACATGCCCGGCAACGAGCTGGGTCCGCTGGAGCTGGCGCGCGAGGCCAAGGCGCTGACGAAACGGCACGGTTTGCGGTTTCGGGCCCTCGACAAGCGCGAAATCGAGCGCGAGAAGATGGGCGGACTGCTCGCGGTCAACGCGGGGAGCGCGCGTCCGCCGGTCTTTCTGATCGGCGAATACAAGCCGGCGAAGTCGCGGGGCACCGCGGTCGTCGTCGGCAAGGGGGTCACGTTCGACTCCGGGGGCATCTCGCTCAAGCCCGCCGCATCGATGGGCGAGATGAAGTACGACATGATGGGAGCGGCTACCGCGTTCGCCTGCCTCGCCGCCGCGCGCGCGCTCGCGCTTCCCGTAAGAGTCGTGGCCCTGGCGCCCGTGACCGAGAACATGCCGGGCGGGACCGCGACCCGGCCCGGCGACATCCTGCGCATGCGCAACGGCAAGACCGTCGAGGTGGACAACACCGACGCGGAGGGGCGTCTCATCCTGGCCGACGCCCTGTCGTATGCCGAGAAGTTCGCGCCGGACGTTCTCCTGGATTTCGCGACGCTGACCGGAGCGGTGGTCATCGCCCTGGGGCACGAGTGCGCGGGCCTGATGACGCCCGACGACGAGCTGGCCCGGCAGCTCACACAGGCGGGCGAAACGACGGGAGAGCGTCTCTGGCGGTTGCCGTTGTGGAGCGACTACCGCGAGAACCTCAAGTCCGAGTGGGCCGACATGAAGAACACCGGCGGACGCGCGGCGGGCACGATCAACGCCGGCGTGTTCCTCCACGAATTCGTCCCTCCCGGCGTTCCCTGGGCCCATCTGGACATTGCGTCGGTGGCCCACTTCGAGAAGGAGCAAGGCGGCTGGCCCGCCGGCGCCACCGGCTTTGGCGTGGCCCTGACGATCGAGTTTCTCCGGCGGCGCTTCGGTGCGCCGGGCCGATCCTCCGCGTGACGGATCGACCCATCGCGGTGGTAACCGCCGCCAGCCGAGGGATCGGCGCCGCCTGCGCGCGGATGCTGGCGTCCCGGGGCTACGGTCTGTCGCTGATGGCGCGCTCCGAAGGCGTGAACGCCCTGGCCGAGGAGCTCGGCGGCATCGGGACGACGGGCTCCGTCGCGGCGGCCGGGGATCTGGCCTCGCTGGTCGAGCGCACGCTGGCCGAGTATGGCCGGATCGACGCGGTCGTCAACAACACCGGGCATCCCGCCAAGGGCGAGCTGCTCGCGCTCGACGACGCGGCGTGGGAGCAGGGCTTTGCGCTGGTTCTGCAGAGCGTCGTCCGGATGGCGCGGTTGGTCACGCCGGTCTTCCTCCGCCAGGGCGGAGGCGCGATCGTCAACATCTCCTCGCTCTGGGCCGTCGAGCCCAGCCTGGACGCGCCCGTGTCCTCGACCCTGCGCGCGTCTCTCTCGAGCTTCACCAAGCTCTATGCGGACCGGTTCGGCGCCGATCGCATCCGGATGAACTGCGTGTTGGCGGGATTCGTGGACACCTATCCGGTCCCGGAGAAGTTCGAGAAGGCGATTCCGATGCGGCGCGTGGCGAAGCCGGAAGACATCGCGGGTGTCGTGGCGTTCCTGCTCTCTCCGGAGGCCGGTTACATCACCGGCCAGAGCGTGCGGGCCGACGGCGGCCTGACCCGCGGGTTCTAGGCAGCTCAACGGGTCAACGCTGCGCCGAGGGCGAGGGAACTCGCCGCATCCTTCCCCTCCCCCGTCGGCGCGTCGAGCGCCGCCTCAATTGACTCGCCGGGACAGCTTTGTTAGTTTGCGCGTCACCATGCCGCTGCGCGACTTCAAGATCGGCCCCGTCGGCGAAGACCTGTTTCCGAAATTCGTCGCGAGCCTCGCCGAGGCTTTCGACGATGCCGCCCTCGACCGGAACGTGGTCGTCCGCGACGCCCTGGCGCACCTCTACCTCGGCCGCGCGATCGATCACGACGCCGTGCTCAACGACGCCCGCGCGCCTCTGGCGCAGCGAGCGCTGGTCGCCTCGTTCGACCCCCGCAACGCCACCCTCGAGGCGGAGTATTACCGCGAGATCGATCTGGAGAAGTGGAGCCGGGTCAAGCCGCTGCTCTGGTTCTGGCAGATGTTCGATCACTCGCCGGTCGGGCGCAATGTGCGGCTCGGGACGAAGATGCGGTACATGCTGGCTCAGCGCGTCTTCAAGAAATGCGGCGAGCGGGTCCGGATCTTTCACGACGTCGAGTTCTCCTTCGGCTACAACCTGACCGTCGAAAACGGCGTGACGATCCATCGCAACGTCTTGATCGACGACCGCGGAGAAGTCGTCATCGGAGAGGACGCGTCGATCTCGGACTACGCCAACATCTACTCGCATGCGCACGCGATCGAGGACATCCACGACATCTCGCTCGCGCGGACCGAGATCGGCCCACGCGCCCGGGTCACGTATCACTCGGTGATCCTCTCGGGCGTGAAGGTCGGCCCGGACGCGATCGTGGGCTCCATGGGCGTCGCCTCCAAGCCGGTGGAGCCGGGCTGGATCGTCGGCGGTATTCCCGCCAAGCTGATCGCGCAGAAGAGCGTGAAGACGTAGTTCTCAGTTCGCAGCTCTCGGTTCTCGGTTCCGGGCCCGGCGGACCGACAACTGTCCACCGATGACTGTAAACTTCCTTGATGCTGCGTCGGCTGACCATCAAGAACCTCGCCATCGTGGAGGATCTGGAGATCGAGTTCGCCGAGGGCTTGAGCGTCATCACGGGCGAGACGGGGGCGGGCAAGTCGATCCTGGTCGATGCGCTGGCGCTCCTGGCAGGCGGCCGCGGCTCCTCCGAGCTGATCCGCCAAGGGGCCGCGCGCCTGATGGTGGCCGGCGAGTTCGACGGAGACTCTTCCGTGCGGGCCGCTCTGGTGCGCGCGGGGCTTCCCGCTTCGGGCTCGGTGCTGCTGCGGCGCGAGCTCTCGCCCGACGGGCGGGGCCGCGCCTTCGTCGAGGACGAGCCGGCGTCGGTCAAGACGCTCGGCCGGATCGGAGAGAGCCTGGTCGCCATCCATGGCCAGAACTCGGAAGAGGAACTCGTGGCGGCGGGCGCGCCCCTGGACCTGCTGGACGCCTTCGGGAAGGCCAGCACCGAGCGCGGCGCGGTGGCCGCCGCGGCGCAGCGCTGGAAAGAGACCCGCGAGAGCCTCGAGGCCCTGCAATCCTCGCGGCGCGAGCGAGGCCAGCGCCTCGAGATGCTGGAGTTCCAGATTCAGGAGATCGAGTCGGCGGCTCCGACCCCCGGCGATGACACCGAGCTGCCGGTCGAGCGCGAGAGGCTGCTCCATGGCGACCGAATCCGCCATGCGGCCGAGGCGGCGCTCGCGTCGCTCTCCGAGGATGAGGGGTCGGCCGCAGACCGCCTGGGAGAGGCCGCGCGCGCCTTCGGCGAGCTCGCCGCGATCGATCCGCGCGAGGCCGCGCACCGGGACGAGGCCGAGGAGCTCAAACGGCGGGTCGCGGACCTGGCGGCGGCGGCTCGCGACGCCGCGGCTTCGATCGAGGCAGATCCGCAGCGCTTGAACGCGGTGGAGATTCGCCTGGAGCAGATCTCTCGGTTG